>CAZUKC010000026.1:0-12302 GCA_964620375.1 uncultured Ramlibacter sp.
CTCACGAGACGCACGCCCTGGTCGGGGTCGAAACGCTTGACGGCCTTCATGAGGCCGACGTTGCCTTCCTGGATCAGGTCGCCATGCGGCAGGCCGTAACCCAGGTACTTGCGCGAGACCGAGACCACCAGACGCAGGTGCGAGAGCACCAGCTTGCCGGCGGCGTCCAGGTCGTTGTGGTCACGCAGCTTGCGTGCGTAGGCCTGTTCCTCCTCGGGGGTGAGCAGGGGCAGGCGGTTGACCGCTGAAATGTAGGCGTCCAGGTTGCCCAGGGCAGGCACCACAGACCAGGGGTTGGCCATGGTGAGGGCGGTGGCAGAAGTTCCGACGGAAGGGGTCATGGTGACAGGTCCTTTCATCACAATTGCGTAATATTAGCACTCGCCCAGAGGGAGTGCTAACGGGAGGTTTCCCTGGCCGGGCCCCCCTTTTCCCCTGAAATGGAGCGCAGCACCATGGATCGTCATGCAGGAAACCAGGACGAGGTCCTGAGCGTCATCACCACCGTGGGCGGGCAGGACGATGCCCGACGGCTGGCCGACCTGGCCCTGGCCCGACGCCTGGCCGCCTGCGTGCAGGTTGATGCCGGGGTGGTGTCGCATTACCGCTGGCAGGGGCAGATCCACGCCGACCCCGAAGTGCGCCTGACCTTCAAGACCACCCCCGAAGCCTGGACGGCCCTGCAGGCCTTTCTGGCCGAGCACCATCCCTACGAGCTGCCGCAGGTGCTGGGGCATCGAATGCAGGCCAGCGCGCCCTACGCCGCCTGGGTGCGCGCAGAGGTGGCGCCGGCCGGGGTCAGCGCACCTGCAGGCGTGGCCCCGCGCTCGCCGGGGTGACTTCGCCCACCACCGCCGCCTGACCGAAGCCGTGGCGGGCGAAGGTGGCCAGTACCGCGTCCACCGCGCCGGGTTCGCAGGACACCAGCAGGCCGCCGCTGGTCTGGGGGTCGGACAGCAGGGCCTGGTGCACCGGATCAAAACCGGCCGGCAGACCCACCTCGACGCCATAGCCCGCCCAGTTACGGCCCGACGCGCCGGTGATGCAGCCCGCCCGCGCCAGCTCCACCACCCCGGGCAGCAGGGGCACCCGGGACCAGTCCAGACAGACCGTGGCCTTCGCCCCGCGCGCCAGCTCCAGGGCATGACCCGCCAGGCCGAAACCTGTGATGTCAGTGAGCGCATGCACACCGGGAAGCCTCGCCAATTCGGGGCCCGGCGTGTTCAGATGGGTGGTGACCGCGATCATCTGCGCATAGCCCTCGGGGCTGAGCGTCTCCTTCTTCAGGGCCGCCGAGAGCACGCCCACGCCCAGGGGCTTGCCCAGGACCAGCAGGTCGCCGGGCCGGGCGTCGGCATTGCGCTTGACGTGCTTGGGGTGGACCAGACCCAGGGCCACCAGACCGTAGATCGGTTCGACCGAGTCGATGGTGTGGCCGCCCGCGATCGGGATGCCGGCGGCGCGGCAGACCGACTGCCCCCCTTCCAGGATGCGGCCGATGGTCTGGGTGGACAGCACGCTGATCGGCATGCCCACCAGGGCCAGGGCCATGATCGGCTGGCCGCCCATGGCGTAGACGTCGGAGATGGCGTTGGTGGCGGCGATGCGCCCGAAGTCGTACGGGTCGTCGACGATGGGCATGAAGAAGTCGGTGGTGGCGATCAGCGCCTGGTCTTCATTGAGCTGATAGACCGCGGCGTCGTCGGCGGTCTCGATGCCCACCAGCAGCTGGGGCGGAATCGGCATGGCGGCCGTGCCCTTGAGGATTTCGGACAGCACGCCCGGGGCGATCTTGCAGCCGCAGCCGCCGCCGTGCGAGAGCGAGGTCAGGCGCGGTTCGGTGGCCGTGGCGGTGGGGGCATTCATGACATCAGGTCCTCGAGCAGTTGCAGCAGGCCGGCGCGTTCGGCCTCGGGGGCGAAGCGGGGCGCGCGGCGTTCGCATTGTGCGCGCAGGTGGGCCAGCAGGCCTCCCGCACTGGCATCGTCGTCTTCGTCCCGGCATTGTTCCAGCAGGCGCGCCAGTTGCCCGGCGTCGCCAGGGTCGAAGTAGCCAGCGTAGTCCGCGCCCAGCATGCCGACGTTGCCATCCACCCGGGAGGCCAGCACCGGCGTGCCGCTGCGCACAGCTTCCATCAGCACATGGGCGCCGCCTTCCAGGGCGCTGGTGTGCACCAGCAGGTGCGCACGCTGAATGGCCCGCCGGGTGAGGCCATGGGGAAGGGCGCCGAGCCAGCGGTAGGCGGGTGCCTGCGCCTGCGTGGCGCGCGCCTGGTCGGCCCAGTCGCCCTCGAGCACGCCGCCAATGTGGTCGATCAGGATGTCCGTGCGATGTGCCAGCAGGCCCGCGGCCTGCATCAGCGTCTGCGGGGTCTTGACGGCGCGCAGGTGACCCACCATCACCGCGCGCAGGTGGCGGCTGGTCTTGGGCAGGGTCTGGCGCGTGGGGGTGGACTGGTAGATCACGCGGGCCTTGGTGCGGTACACGGCGGGCAGGGCGTCGATGCCGCGCTCCTGCAGGACGACCAGGCGCTGCGCGCAGGCCAGCGAGGCCTGCGCCGACGCGTCGTGGTGGATGTCCTGGTACAGGTCGGTGCCCGTGAGGACCACGGCCAACCCGCGGCCCGGATGCGCCTGCGCCCAGGCCGCGATCGCCGGGGCCGAGCGCCGCGCGTGCAGGGCCAGCATCATGCGGTCCCCTTCGGACCTGTCGTCTGGCCACTCTTGCACCACCCGCACCGCGTGCGTGCCCGCCAGCAGGCGTTGCCAGCGCCGAGCGGTCTGCCAGTTGCCGTTGTTGGCGTCGGCCAGGTAGGGCGTGACGATGACGAGGCGAGGGCGCTGCATCCGGTGATCCGCGCTGCGCGATCGCTGCGCGGGCGTCCTAGGCCTGCTGCCCGAGCAGCGCCAGCGAAAACTCGCGGGCGTTGAAGGTTTCGAGGTCTTCGAGCTTCTCGCCGACACCGATGAAATACACGGGAATTGGCTTTTCCTGTGCGATGGCGGCCAGCACGCCGCCCTTGGCCGTGCCATCGAGCTTGGTGACGATCAGACCGGTGAGGCCCAGTGCCGCATCGAAGGCCTTGACCTGGGCCAAGGCGTTCTGGCCGGTATTGCCGTCGATCACCAGCAGGACCTCGTGCGGGGGCGCGGCGCCGTCGCCTGCGCCTTCGCCAGCACGGGCGATGGTGCGCTTGATCTTGCGCAGTTCTTCCATCAGGTGGATCTGCGTGGGCAGGCGACCGGCGGTGTCCACCAGCACCACGTCCTTGCCACGTGCGCGGCCTGCGCTGACCGCGTCAAAGCTCACCGCCGCGGGGTCGCCGCCTTCCTGGCTCACGATCTCGACGGTGTTGCGGTCGGCCCAGACGGCCAGCTGCTCGCGCGCCGCGGCCCGGAAGGTGTCGGCCGCCGCGAGCAACACCGAGGCGCCCTCGGTTGCCAGATGGTGCGTGAGCTTGCCGATGGAGGTGGTCTTGCCCGCGCCGTTCACGCCCGCCACCATGATCACCGTGGGGGTGTGCTGGCCGATGACCAGGGGCTTTTGCAGGGGCTGCAGCAGCTGGGTCAGGACGTCGGCGAGAATGTTCTGAACCTGCACGGGGCGGGTCGCGCCGGTGGCGGCCACCTTGCGCTTGACCTCCCTGAGCAGCCAGTCGGTGGCCTGCACGCCGGCGTCGGCCAGGAGCAAGGCGGTCTCGAGTTCTTCGTACAGCGCGTCGTCGATCTGACCGCCGGTGAAGACCTGGGACAGTCCCGATCCCGTCTTGCGCAGGCCCTCGCGCAGCTTGCGCAACCAGGTCTGGCGCTCGGCGGCCACCGGCGCCTGCGCCGGCACCTGGAGGGCGCGGCCCACGGCGCTGCCGATGAGGCTGTCGGCTTCGGGCGCGCGCGCCGCCAGGTCGTCGGCCGGGGTGACCGATGCGGGTGCGGGCGTGGGGGTGCCGGG
Organism: uncultured Ramlibacter sp.; assembly: GCA_964620375.1. Classification (GTDB taxonomy): domain Bacteria; phylum Pseudomonadota; class Gammaproteobacteria; order Burkholderiales; family Burkholderiaceae_C; genus Ramlibacter. The sequence continues at coordinate 3,949 of CAZUKC010000026.1, forward strand.
GGCCGGTGCCGGGGATTTTTTGCGGAAGAAACTGAACATCGAGACGCGAGAGGAACTCGCAGGATTCTATGAAACTGTCCATGCACAGCCGCCTCCTGTCCTGGTTGCTGCCCGCCCTGGTGGTGTTCAGCCTGCTCGGGCCCGTGCCCGCCGGGGCCCAGGCCAGCGCCCGCGTCGAGCGCTACACCCTCTCCAACGGCATGACCCTGATCGTCAAGCCAGACCGACGTGCACCCACCGCCGTTCATATGCTGTGGGTGCGCGTGGGCTCCATCGACGAAGTGGATGGCACGAGCGGTGTGGCCCACGTCCTCGAGCACATGCTGTTCAAGGGCACCCGCACGCTCGGGCCCGGCGAGTTCTCGCGGCGCGTGGCAGCCCTGGGCGGGCGTGACAACGCCTTCACCTCGCGCGACGCCACCGGCTACCACCAGCAGATCCCGGCCTCGCGCCTGGAGGACGTGATGCGGCTGGAGGCTGACCGCTTCGCCCACAACCAGTGGCCCGACGAGGAGTTTCGACGCGAGATCGAGGTGGTCAAAGAGGAGCGGCGCTTGCGCACCGAGGACTCGCCGCGTGCGCGCTTGTTCGAGACGCTGTATGCCACCGCCTTCATCGCCTCGCCATACCGCCGCCCCATCGTCGGCTGGATGAACGACCTGGAGGCGATGACGCCCGAGGACGTGCGTGCCTTCTACCGGCGCTGGTACGTGCCCGCCAATGCCGCCGTGGTGGTGGCAGGCGACGTCGATCCGGCCCAAGTGTTGCGCCTGGCCGAGCGCCACTACGGGCGTATTCCCGCGGGCGTGGTGCCGCCGCGCAAGCCGCGCGAGGAGCCGCCGCAGTCCGGTATCCGCCGCGTGGAGTTGAAGGCGCCCGCCGACCAGGCCTACGTGGCCCTCCTGTTCAAGGTGCCGCGACTGACCTCGCTGGATCCTTCGCCCACCAACGACGATGCGCTCGCGCTCTCCGTGCTGGCGGGTGTGCTTGACGGCTATTCGGGCGCACGCCTGGACCGGGCCCTGACCCAGGGGCCGGACCGCGTGGCCGATTCCGTGAGTGCGGGCAACGGCTTGTGGGGTCGTGGTCCGCAGATGTTCTCCCTGGTGGCTGTGCCGTCACCGGGCAAGACCGCGCAGCAGGTCGAGGCAGCCCTGCGCGCCGAGGTGGCGCGCATCGCCCGCGAGGGCGTGCAGGAGGCCGAGCTGCAGCGCGTGAAGACGCAGTGGGTGGCCAGCGAGGTGTACAAGCTCGACTCGGTGTTCAGCCAGGCCCGCGAGCTGGGAGCCTTCTGGGTCAGCGGCTTCGAGCCCGATGCCAGCGAACGCCTGTTCCAGCGCCTGCGAGAAGTGACGGCCGCCCAGGTGCAGTCGGTGGCGGCGCGCTATTTCGGCGACGACCAGCTCACGGTGGGCGTCCTGCATCCCCTGCCGTCCGAGCCCGGACGCAGCCCCCGCACGCCGCCGCCCGGCGCGCGCCATTGAGCCGGACAACCCCCCGAGTTCCCGACATGCCTCACACCCACGCCCTGTCTTCTGCCGTCCTGCGCGCCGGGCTCGTCGCCCTCGCGTTCACGGTGTTCGCGCCCTGGGCCCGCGCCACGCTGCCGATCCAGCACTGGGTGCAGCCCAGTGGTGCGCGCGTTTACTTCATCGCGAGCCCCGCCATCCCCATGGTCGACGTGCAGATCGACTTCGACGGGGGCACGCGCCGCGACCCGGCAGGCAAGCCCTCACTGGCCAGCGCCACGGCCGATATGACGGAGGTGGGCATCCTGCCGCGCGATCCGCGGCGTGGTAGCCCTGGCGCCATCACCCGTTATGACGGCGCGATGGACGAGAACCAGTTGGGGGAGGCCTGGGCTGACCTGGGCGCGCAGTTCGGCGCGAGCGCCAGCAACGACCGCATGACCTTCTCGCTGCGGTCCCTGACCGAGTCCGACCTGCTTGCACGGGCCGTGACGCTGGCCGCGCGGCAGATCGGCGAGTCCGCGTTTCCGGAGACGATCTGGGCGCGTGAGCGGGCGCGCCTGGTTGCGGCACTGCGCGAGTCCTACACCCGACCGGGCAACGTCGCGGGCCGCGCCTGGCTCCCCGAGGTCTATCGCGGCCATCCCTATGGCTGGGAGGCCACCGAGGCCACGCTGGCCACCCTCACCGTGGACGACATGCGCGTCTTCCACGCGCGTCACGTGCAGGCCTGCCGCGCCAAGGTCACGCTGGTGGGGGCCATCACCCGGGACCAGGCCGACGCGATCGCCACGACGCTGCTGTCGCGGTTGTCTGCTCCTGCCGACGGCCGCTGTGAGGCCTTGCCGGCCGTGCCCGAGGTCGTTCCGCTGACGGCGCCGGTGACGCGCGAGATTCCCTTCAACTCGGCGCAGGCCCATGTCCTGATCGGGCAGCCGGGGTACCGTCGTAACGACCCGGACCATTTCGCGCTGCTCGTGGGCAACTACATCCTGGGTGGCGGCGGCTTCGTCTCGCGTCTGTCCACCGAGGTGCGCGAAAAGCGCGGCCTGTCCTACAGCGTCTACAGCTACTTCGCCCCCGGCCTGCATGCGGGTGCCTTCACCCTGGGTCTGCAGACGCGCCCCGACCAGGCCCGGCAGGCGGTGCAGGTGGCACGCGACGTGGTGGCGCGCTTTGTTGCCGAGGGGCCGACCGCGGCGGAACTGCAGGCGGCGAAGGACAACCTGGTGGGGGGCTTTGCCCTGCGGATCGATACCAACCGCAAGCTCCTGGACAACGTGGCGTCGATTGCCTGGCACGATCTGCCGCTGGACCACCTCGACACCTGGCGCCGGCAGGTGCAGGCCGTCACGCTGGCGGACATCCGTGCGGCCTTTGGGCGCACGTTGCAGCCTGATCGGATGGTGACAGTGATCGTGGGGGGCAGGGCCGAACCCGCACGCTGACCGCGCGACGTCGCGCCGGTGCCCGACAGACACCGTTCAGGCATTGCGGCTGCCGCCTTCGCAAAATGGCTCCCAGTGCTGTCGCACGCAGTCGAAAGAAAGACAGGGAGAGCAGGGAGATAAGAGCGAAGCCGGTGGCGCGATCCGCACCAGCAACTCCATCACGCAGCTTCGGCTGCGTTTTTTTTGCTCGGGCTGCGGCGTCAGGATGCAGAATGCGCGTTTTTGTACGCAATTCATGCAGATGGATTCCCGGGCAGTGGCCGGACAGACGGTCGTGATCGCCGACGACCTCTCCGGCGCGGGCGAGTGCGCCTCGGAGTTCACCCCGCGCGCGGGGTCCACCTGTCTGCAACTGGTCCCGGAGCGCACCCCGCAACTGGCCGCCATCCGGGTGTGGGACCTTGACACCCGTGACCTGCCGCCAGTGCTGCACCCCGAGGTGGCCGCCTGCATCGCCGCCTCCCGGCGCACCTACCTGAAGATCGACTCCCTGCTCCGCGGAAACTGGCCCGCGCTGGTGGCGGCCGTCACCAGTGCCGCACGGCGGCCCGCGCTGTTGTGCCCGGCGCTGCCCCGTCTCGGGCGTGGGCTGCGAGACGGCCATGTCCACCTCGCGCCAGGGCAGGAGGGGCTGCAGCACCACACGGCCTCGGCACTGGAGTCCCTGCGGCAGGCAGGTCTGACCACCGGTCACCACCGTCTGGACACCACCGGTGAGGCTGCGATGCGCGAGGGCCTGCAGGCCGCTCTGGCGCGCCATCCGGTCACCGTGGTCGACGCGCAGACCGACGCCGAGCTCGACGCCATGGCGCGCGTTCTCGAGTCGCTGCCTGCGCCCTACATCGCCATCGGATCGGCCGGCCTGGCCGGGGCCCTGGCGCGCGCACTGGGCATCGCCTCCGGCCTGTGCCCCCTGGGCGACACGCCGCGCATGGCGGTACTCGTGGGCAGCCTGACCGGTCCCGCGCGCGAACAGTTGTCGCAACTGTCCCGGGCGAGCGGCCGGGCCGTGCGCTGGTGGGACCCGGCGCAGGGCCTGCAGGCTGCGACCCAAGCGGATGCGAGCGCCGGGCCCTGTCTGTACGCCACCCGCTCTGAAGCAGGCGCTGCGGCTGCCGGGCGCGCGCTCACGCGCCGATTCGTTGAGGCGGTGGTGGAGGACCTGGGCGAGATCGACTGCTATGTCGCCACCGGCGGCGAGACCGCCCGGGCCCTGTGCGATGTCCTGGGGCTGGACCACCTGCAGGTGTTGGGGCAACTGGAGCCCGGCGTCTCGCTGGCGCGCCTGCCCGGGTCGGGCCGCGCCCGGCACATCGTGATCAAGTCCGGCAGTTTCGGCGATCCGGCCACCCTGGTGCGCATCGCCCGCCAGGGTGGTGCCCTGCCCGCCACCGCATGAAGGAAACCACACGCATGAAGACTCAGGCCATCGGCATCACCATGGGCGACCCTGCGGGTGTCGGCGCGGAGGTCATCGTCAAGGCCCTGCACCGGCAGTCGCCCCCCGTATCCACCGTCGTGATCGGCAGCGTCGAGCGGCTGCAAGAGGCGGCGCGTCGTGCCCGCTTGGACGTGACCGTCGCGGCGGTGGACCGACCGCAGCAGGCCGCGCCGGGCTCGCGCGTGATCCACTGCATCGACCCGGGCATCCCTACCCGCGACATTCCCTTCGGGCAGGTCCATGCGGCAGGTGGCGAGGCTGCTTTCCGCTACCTGGAACTGGCATCACGACTGGCCATGGAGGGCGTCCTGCAGGCTGTCGTCACCGCCCCCTTGAACAAGGAAGCCCTGCACGCGGCGGGGCACATCTTTCCGGGGCACACCGAGATGCTGGCGCATTTCTCGGGCACGCCAGAGGTCAGCATGATGCTGATGGCCCCCGGCCTGCGCGTGATCCACGTCACCACGCACATCGGCCTGCGCCACGCTATCGAGCGCATCGAACCCGGGCTGGTGGAGCGCACCATCCGTCGCGGCCACGAGGCCCTGGTGCGTGCGGGTATCGCGCAGCCTCGCATCGCGGTGTGCGGCATCAATCCGCACGCCGGCGAGAACGGCCTGTTCGGCGAAGGTGAGGAGGCGCAGAAGATCGAGCCGGCGGTGGCGCGATGCCGCGCTGACGGCCTGCAGGTGCACGGGCCGCTGCCGGCAGACACCCTGTTCTTCCTGGCGCGGCGCGGCGACTACGATCTGGTGGTGGCGATGTACCACGACCAGGGGCACGGACCGGTGAAGGTGCTGGGCCTGGAGGCGGGCGTGAACGTCACCGTGGGACTGCCCTTCGTGCGCACCTCGGTGGACCATGGCACCGCCTTCGACATCGCCGGCAAGGGCATCGCCGACGAACAGAGCCTGCTCGAGGCCATCGGGCAGGCGCTGCAGATGACGGGCGTGGCGGTGTGAAGTCTTCCCGCGCCCCCCACGAAGTCCGCATCATCGGCGGGCAGTGGAAACGCACCAAGCTGCCGGTGGCCGACCGGCCCGGGCTGCGGCCCACGCCCGACCGGGTGCGCGAGACGCTGTTCAACTGGCTGGGGCAGGACCTCACCGGCTGGGAGGTGGTTGACGCTTTCGCGGGCACGGGCGCGCTGGGGCTGGAGGCAGCCTCGCGCGGCGCGGCCCGGGTGCTGCTGGTCGAACAGGAGGCTGCGCAGGTGGAGATCCTGCGCGCCCTGGTGCACAGGCTGTCGGCGCAGGGCGTGACCGTTGAACGGGGCAACGCCATCAGCGTGCTGCAGCGTCTGGGGCCTGCCAGCTGCGACCTGGTCTTGCTCGATCCGCCTTTCGATGCGGGCCTTTACGAGCAGGCCATCGCTGCTACCGTCCCCGCGCTGCGACCTGCGGGCTGGCTGTACCTGGAAGCCCCCACCGCCTGGACCGACGCGTCCCTGGCGCACTGGGGCCTGCAGGTACACCGCCACCTACAGGCCGGGGCGGTGCACGCCCACCTGCTGCAGCGGTTGGACGCCGCAGGCACCGGGTCATAATTCCGGCACCGTCCGCTAAGGCGGGCCCAGGAGAACCCCATGGCCAATTCCGTGACCGCCGTCTACCCCGGTACCTTCGATCCCATGACCCTGGGCCACGAGGACGTGGTGCGTCGGGCTTCGCAGCTGTTTGACAAGCTGATCGTCGTCGTCGCCGCAGGCCATCACAAGAAGCAGACCCTGTTCACGCTCGAAGAACGCATGGACATGGTGCGCGAACTGGTCAAGCCCTACCCGAGCGTCCAGGTGGAGAGCTTCGGCGGTCTGATGCGCGATTTCGTGGTGGGGCGCGGCGCCAAGGCCATGGTGCGCGGTCTGCGCGCGGTCACCGACTTCGACTACGAATTCCAGCTGGCAGGCATGAACCGCAGCCTCATGCCCGACGTCGAGACGGTCTTTCTCACGCCCGGCGACAAGTACCAGTTCATCAGCAGCACCTTCGTGCGCGAGATCGCGTCGCTTGGCGGCGAGATCGACAAGTTCGTCTCGCCCCTGGTGCAGGAGCGTCTGCTGGCGAAGGTGCGCGGCGCCTGATTCAGGCCGGCTCGGGCCAGGGCCGTTGTGGCTCGCGCAGCTGCTCGTAGGCCCGTGCCACTTGTAGCACCCCCAGATCGTCAAAGCGCTGCCCCACGATCTGCAGTCCGATCGGTAGACCCGAAGCGGTGTAGCCGCAGTTGATCGACGCCGCCGGCTGCTCCGACATGTTGTAGGGCACCGTGAACCCGATGTGCTCCAGCGGCCGCAGGGGATCGTTGGTGGGCGAGGGCAACTGCGCGTCGAAAGCCGGTACCGGCGAGACCGGCGAGATCACGTAGTCGTAGCCGCTGCAGGCCGCCACCGCCGCCACCCGGGTCGCATGGAACTGGCTGAAGGCCCGGAAGACGGCTTCTCCGCTCATGCCCGCAGCGCTCTCGGCCCAGGCGCGGATATAGGGCAGCACGGTGTCGCGCGCCTCGGGGGTCAGCGCCTGCAGGTCGATGTGCGAGCGCATGCGCCAGGCGTGGTCCATGCCATCGAGCATGGCCTGGGTCATGAAGGGTTTCATGGGGGTCACGTGCGCGCCGGCGCGCTCGAACACGCGGGCCGCCGCCTCGACCGCCGCCCTCACCTCGCGCTCCACCGCCAGGCCGCAGCCGGCTTCCAGGAGCAGGCCGATGCGCAGGCCTTTGAGTTTCTCGACACCCGCGTCGTAGTGGCCCCAGGGGATGTCCTGCCAGGGCAGGCTCATGCTGTCTCGCGCATCAGGTCGACTGAGCACCTGCATGAACAGGGCGGCATCGCCCACGGTGCGGGTCATCGGGCCAGCGGCGCGCCCGATGTAGGGCGGGTCGATGGGAATGCGCCCCAGGCTCGGCTTGAGCGTGAAGATGCCGCACCAACCCGCCGGCAGGCGAAGTGACCCGCCGATGTCGGTGCCCACATGCAGTGGGCCGTAGCCAGCGGCTGCCGCCGCGCCGGCTCCGGCGCTGGAGCCACCCGGGGTCTTGCTCAGGTCCCAGGGGTTACGCGCCAGGGCGTGGTAGCTCGAAAGCCCCGAGGACAGCATGCCGTAGTCGGGCATCGTGGTCTTGGCCAGCACCACGCCACCCGATTCGCGCACCCGCGCAGCCGGCGGGGCATCGGCCGCTGCGGGCGTCAGTGGCACGGCCCGCGTGCCCAGGGGCGTGGGATCTCCCTGGGTGACGATGTTGTCCTTGAGGGTGACGGGCACGCCGTCGATCGGGCCCAGCGGCTCGCCGCGCTGCCAGCGCGCCTGGCTGTCGCGGGCCGCCTGCAGCATGCGCTCGGGCCGCAACAGGAACAGGGCACACAGCTGGGGCTCCCAGTGCTCGACCCGGGCCAGCACGGCCTGCGCCACCTCGACGGGTGACAGGGTGCGCGCCCGGAAGGCCGCCACCATCTCGGTGGCGGTCAGGGCATGCAGGGGCGTGCTCACGCCCAGGACAGGGCCGAGAGGTCGTTGACGAAGACCGGGAAGTTGTTCCACAGCCCGCGCACGTTCTTGTTCGCGACGGTGACCCACTGCGGCTGGTAGAGGAAGGCGTGAACGCTGTCCTCGGCGATCAGGCGCTGGATGTCACCCAGCAGCTTGGTGCGCTCCTGCGCCCGCGCGGTGTTCTTGTACTTGGTGTACAGCTCGTTGAACTTGGGCGACTGGTAGTTCCAGTAGTAGTCGGGTTTGGCGAAGTTACCCAGGTCGAAGGGCTCGACGTGGGAGATGATGGTCAGGTCGTAGTTCTTGTTGGTGAAGGTGCCCGAGAGCCACTGCGCCCACTCGACGTTCTGCAGCTTGGCGTTGATGCCCACCTTGGCCAGCATGGCGGCGATCACCTCGCCGCCCTGGCGTGCGTAGGGCGGCGGGGGCAGGGTGATGGTGAGCTCCAGCGGGGTGGTGATGCCGGCTTCCTTGAGCAGCGCGCGGGCCTTGTCCGGGTTGTAGGGGTTCA
>CAZUKC010000027.1:0-12151 GCA_964620375.1 uncultured Ramlibacter sp.
ACCAAGCAGCCCTAACTGTGGAGCCAGTGCCGGGGGTAAGGCTCGTCAACTTCTTTCGGGTGTGCGGTCAGCGGCAGTCGGTTCTGCCGAATTCAACTTTCCCGATGTACCTTCCGGCGCCATCGCTGTAGTGGTACTCGACGTTCACCATATTCAAGAGGGGCTTGAGCGTCGGGTCGGTACACCAGGAGGCGACCATCCGGGGTCGCTCTGAATCCAGCTTGGCTTGATCGATCGAGCCCGCCGGCGCGATCAGCCGGTTCCTGTACTGCAAGTGCACGGTACCCGAGACCTGGGTGCAGTTGGCGTTCATCAGGGTGGTGGCCTGATCGATGATGCGAGGTGTCGTTCGATTGACTTCGGAGGCTGCGGCGCTACACGCCGCAAGCGCGGTGGAGGCCGACGCGGGCGACGTGGGCGACGCGGGCGCGGGTCGGTTTGCCGCCTCGGACGAATCGAGGCACTCGATCCTGTGCGTGAAGCCACGCATGACGTCGGCCAGTTGGGCGGTGTCGAGTGCCGCACTTCGTTCGACCGTGCTCACGGGAACCTTGTTCTTGCCCAGAAAATCAGCCAGCGCCTGGAGCGACACGGCGAAGTTCACGTTCTGCGGGATATCCCCCGTGGCGCGGGCGACGGCGCTCGCATTGAGCTTGCCGACGACCACGCCGATGACTGCGCCCGAAGCATCGACCAGCGCCCCGCCGCTGTTACCGGGCTGAACCGGGGTACTGATCTGAATATGGTTGGCGGAATCACGTATTCCGCGCAGGCTGCTGACGGTACCGCCGGTGAAGTTGCCACTCTCGCTCAGAAGCCCGGTCAAGGGGAATCCAAACACATAGGCTTGCTCTCCGAGGCGGACGCTGCCGGCTCTGCGGATAGGCGCTACGCCGCCACCCAGGCCGGTGACGCGCAAAAGCGCAAGGTCCACCAACTCGTCCGAGTCCACAACGCGCGCAAACCGCCGACCGTCGTTGGACAGCACCTCCAGCCTCTGACATCCCGCGACGACGTGCTGGTTGGTGACGATGAAGCCCGTGGCCACCGAAAACCCCGTTCCGGTTGATCTTGCCTGCCGCTGACCACTGCTTTCCGCGTCAGCCCTTCGCCTTCTCTCGGCATCAAGCTGGGCCTCCAGCTCCCGCTGCCGTTGCCGGGCGGCCGCAGCTTCGGCAGCGAGGCGATCCCGTTCGGCCCGGGTCGGATCTACAGGGGAGGCAGCCGCTTGTGCGGTACGTCCAAACGGAAAGCGGCTTCGGTCGAGGGCAAACGGCTGGACCAACTTTCCGTCTACCCAGCTCCCGGAGAGTTTGATGGTCCCGTCAGCGCGGTATTCGATGCCTTGGCCGTTGCGCTCGTTATCCCGGAAGTCACCGACGTACTTGTCACCATCGGGCCAGGTGTAGGCTCCGCGACCATTTTGTTTGCCGTCTCGGTAGTCTCCGACGTACATCCCGCCACCGGGGTAGGTGTAGGTCCCCTGCCCATGTAGATTGCCGCCCCTGAATTCACCGACGTACCGGTGGCCACTGCTGTTGGTCCATGTCCCCAGACCGTCACGTTTGCCATCCCGGTACTCCCCGACGTACCGCTCGCCATTGGGGTGGGTCCACGTCCCCTGGCCGTTTCGTCTGCCGTCCCGAAACTCGCCGACATACCGCTCGCCACTGGGGAAGGTGTAGACCCCCTGCCCGTGGAATTTGTCGTCCTGCCACTCACCGACATACCGTTCACCGTCGGTCCCGGTGAACGTTCCAAAGCACTTGTGCCAAAGCACACGCGTGTCCGAAGGGCACGGCGGAAATGAAGACTGCGCCCACCCCGCTGTGGGCAGAATAGAAAGCAGCAGGAGGCGGGCCCAAAAGCGCATTGGCAAAGTTTATTGCTGATCTGTGGTCTGCGCCATTAAGCCTTTATCAGGCACTCTCGAGAGAACTGCACGCCGTCCACGCAAGAAACAGCAGGGGCGGGGCGGGTCGACGCCCTCGCCTCCCGCTATTTCCCGCCCCGGGTCCCCCGCTGGCCGATCTGCGCCAGTTCTTCCTCGCCAATCAGCTCGAACACCTTGACGATGCGCTGCACCCCGTTCACCTGCTGGGTGACCCGTACCGCGCGCTCGGATTCGCGGGGGGTCACCAGGCCCATCAGGTAGACGGTGCTGCGCGTGGTCACCACCTTGAACGCGTTGGAGGACAGGCCCGGCGTGTCGAAGAAAGCGGCTCGCACCCGCGCGCTGAGGTACAGGTCCGAGCCGCGTTGCGTCATCGTGGTGGCGTTTTCGATCCCCAGCTCGTTGTAGACGGTGCGCACGTTTTCGACCTGACCGACCACGCGTTCGGCCAGCGTCTTGCTGTCTGCGTCGGGGACCTCGCCCGTGAGCAGCACTTGGCGGTTGTAGCTGGTGACCGAGATGTTGCCGCTCGACCCCAGGGCCTGCCGCAAAGCCGCCACGGCCTTGAGCTGGATCGTCTCGTCTTCGAGCTGCGCGCCGGCGGTCCTGCGATCCACCGACACCATCGCGCCGACACTCACCGCCTGCAACATCAGCTGGGCGCATCCCGAGAGCTGGGTGGCCAGGCACACGGTGACCAGGGCAGCGAAGAGGCGAAACATATGCGCGAGCCGAGGCATCGCGCGACTCTAGCAGAGCCCCCTCGCGGTGCCTGCGCCCGGGACGGGCGCAGGCCAAGACATTTCAGTCGGCCTTGAAGCCCGACTTGCGCACGATGGGCCCCCAGCGCCGGGTGTCGTCGGCCATCGTCTTTTGCAGGTCGGCGGGGGTGCCGCCGCCAGGCTCCAGGCCCAGGCCTGCGAAGCGCTCGCGTACCTCGGGCGAGGCCAGGGCCTTGTTCAGGGCGCGGTTGATCTCCTCCACCTGGATCCAGCACTACGCGCTCAAGCCCCGCAGCGAGCCGGCCTAGGCCGGCGTTTGGCTACAGTGACGGCTTTGCCGCTGCCCCCATAGGAGTCCTACGTGTCCCTCGCCCTGCCCACCCCCGGTTTGGAATTCTTTGCCGACCTGAGCGTGTCGGTCGATCGCCCCCAGGAAGTGGGCCAGGCCCTGGACGGCCTGCGCCGCGTCGTGCCGATCCTGGGCGGCGAGGTGAAGGGCAATGGCTGGAGCGGGCGTGTGCTGCCCGGGGGCGCCGACTTCCAGAAGATCCTGGGCGGCACGGTGGCCCACCTGGACGCCCGCTACGTGATCGAGACCGACGGCGGCGACCGCATCTTCGTTCAGAACCGCGCGGTGCGTGCCGCCGCGCCCGAGGTCACCGCCATGCTGCTGCGGGGCGAGCCGGTGGACCCCGCGCAGGTGTACTTCCGCTGCAGCCCGAGCTTCGAGACCGCCTCCAAGGCCCTGGCCTGGATCAATGAGCGCATCTTCGTGGGCACCGGTGTGCGCCATCCGGACCGGGTAGTGCTGCGCTACTACACCCTGACCTGAGGGGCTGCGCTCTCAGCGCACCGTCTTCGCATCCTGCCCAAACAGGATCGCCCGCGCCTTCTCGTCCACCGTCGGCGCCTGATTGACCGTCGCGGCCAGGGCGTAAGCGCGCTCGGTGGCGGGACGTTCGCGGATGCGCGAGAACCATACAGCCAGCGCGGGAAAGTCCTTCAGGTCCTGACGCTGGCGCTCGTGCGGCACGATCCAGGGGTAGCAGGCCATGTCGGCGATCGAGTAGGCGTCGCCGCAGAGGTAGCTGCGGCCATCGGACAGCTGCTTGTTCAACACGCCGTACAGGCGCGAGGTCTCTTTCACGTACTGCGTGAAGTGGTGGTTCTGTCCTGCCATCGGGCCCAGGCCCCCCATCTGCCAGAACAGCCACTGCAGACAGGTCTGGCGACCCCGAAGGTCCTGCGGAATGAACTGGCGCGTCTTGTCGGCCAGATACAGCAGGATGGCGCCCGACTCGAAGAGGGGTACCGGCGCACCGCCGTCGGCAGGCGCATGGTCCACGATGGCGGGGATGCGGTTGTTGGGGGCGATCTGGAGAAACGCCGGGTCGAACTGCTCGCCTTTGCTGATGTTCACCGGCTTGAGGGTGTAGGGCAGCCCCGCCTCCTCCAGGAACATCGTGATCTTGTGGCCGTTCGGGGTGGTCCAGTAGTACAGGTCGATCATGCGGCGCATCTTAGCGGCGCCGCGCGACACGGTCTTCAGCGCGCGCGCAGGTGCCGCAACACGCCCTCACCCGCCGCGCGCCCGCTGGCCATGCTGGCCGTGAGCAGGTAGCCGCCGGTGGGGGCCTCCCAATCGAGCATCTCGCCGGCGCACCAGACGCCGGGCCGGGCCGTGAGCATCAGGCTGTCGTCCATCGCGTCCCAGCGCACACCGCCGGCGCTGCTGATCGCCTCCTCGATCGGACGCGTGGCAGACAACCGCAGCGGCAGCGACTTGATCGCGCGCGCCAGGTGCTCGCTGTCCTGCAGGGCCTCGCGCGGGAGCACCTCGTGCAGCACCGCGAGCTTGATACCGTCCAGACCCAGACGGCTCTTGAGATGGCTGGCCAGAGAGCGCGCGCCGCGCGGGTGCGCCACCTCCGCCTGCACCCGATCCAGGCTGCGATCGGGCAGCAGGTCCAGGTGCAGCAGCGCCTCGCCGCTCGCGGCGATCCGATCGCGCAGGTCGGCACTGAACGCATAGACCAGACTGCCCTCAATCCCAGTAGCGGTGACCACGAATTCGCCTTTGCGGGCCTGGCCTTCCACCGCGATCGCCACCGACTTGAACGGCTGCCCGGCGAAGCGCTGTGCGAAATAGGGCGTCCAGCCACCGGCCACATCGAAGCCGCAGTTGGACGGCACCAGCGGGGCCACCCCCACACCCGCCTCGTGCAGCACCGACTGCCAGGCGCCGTCCGACCCCAGGCGCGGCCAGCTCGCACCCCCGAGGGCCAGGACCACGGCGTCCGCCTGCACCGGCACCTCGCCGGCAGGCGATACGAAGCGCAGCGCCCCCTGTGCATCCCACCCCCGCCAGCGATGCCGCATGTGGAACCCCACGCCCTGCGAGCGCAGGCGATGCAGCCACGCGCGCAGCAGCGGCGCCGCCTTCATGTCCACCGGAAACACCCGACCCGAGCTGCCCACGAAGGTGGGCACGCCCAGACCCTCGGCCCAGGTCCGCAGGGCCTCGGGCGGGAAGGCTCGCACCATGGCCTGCAACGCGGGGACCTGCGGGCGCAGGCGCCTGATGAAGGGCTCGAGCGGCTCCGAGTGGGTGAGGTTCAGGCCCCCACGCCCCGCCAGCAGGAACTTGCGACCTGCCGAGGGCATGGTGTCATAGACCCGCACCGCCGCGCCGTGGGCGGCCAGCACCTCGGCGGCCATCAGGCCGGCCGGCCCCGCCCCCACGACGACGACCTGCTTCACCCCCGCGCTCAATCCACCACCACCAGGCGACCGTGTCCGGTGAGGAAGGCCGCCTTCACCGTCGCCCCCGGGTGGATGACCGCCACCGCCTGGCGGTAGCGGCGCATCTGCGCCAGCAGCGCCTCGTCCCGCTCGGGCCGGGCGGCGGACTTGTAATCGAGCACCCACCACTGCGCGCCGTCGCGCCGGCGCACCAGGCGGTCCAGACGCAGCAGCTGCCCCTGGTGATGCAACTCGACCTCGTTGTCGGCCCAGTCCACCACCTGCGGGTCCCAGGCCCAGGCACCTTCGCCGCGCAGGATCCGCAAGGCGACGGATGCAGCGTCCTCCAGGGCAGCCGCCGTGAGCCGGAACTCGCGCGCCACGCGCTGGCGTAGCGCGGGCGGGCACACGCCCTGCCCCACCGGCCAGCATTCCAGCAGGCGGTGCAGCGCCTGGCCAAAGCGGGAATGACCCTCGGCGGGATCGGGCACCGCGTTCTCCATGTCGTCGTCCGCCGCGGGCCGCGCGCCCGCGGGCACCACCGCCACGCGGCAGGGGGCTTCGGATACGTGCGCTGCGGCAGCGTCTCCTGCGGGCGCTGCAAGCTCCTGCGCCGGCACTTCCTGGCACAGGGGCTGCAGCCGACCCCACCAGCTGCCGTCGGCAGCCGCATGCGGCGTGACGCTGGAGATCACCAGCTCGCGGCGCGCGCGGGTCATGGCGACATACAGGCCATTGAGCTCCTCGCGGTGGCGCGCCTGCTGTTCGCGGGCCAGGGCGTCCACGCAGCACGCGGGTGGGCGGCTCTCGCTGGCCAGGAAGGCAAAGCGCACGGGCGCATCCTGCTCGCCGGGCCAGTCCACCAGCATGCCCATGGTCTGCGCTCGCTGGGGGCCGGAGTCGGTGTCGAGCAGCAGCACCACCGGCGCCTCCAGGCCCTTGGCGCCGTGCACGGTGAGCAGTCGCACCGCGGCCGCCTGAGCCACCGCCGGCGCACGAACGCCGCCCGCGCGCATGGCCCGTACGAAGGCATAGGGCGTGGCGTAGCGCCCGCCCCCCACCTCCAGCGCCGCCCCGAGCAGGGCCCGCAGGTTGGCCAGTACCGTCTCGCGCAGCGAAGCCGGCACCGACTGCCCGTAGCGCGCCAGCACGTCGCCTTCGTGGTAGATCGCGTCCAGGGCGTCGTGCGGCGGCATGCGGTCTACCCAGCGTTTCCAGCGCGCCAGCGTGGCGCCCACGCCCCGCAGCGACGCCGGGGTGTCGTCGTCGTCCTGCTGCAGCAGGTCGTACCAGTGCGTGAGAGGCTGGTCGCCCTGCGAGGCCCGCAGGGCGCGAGCGCGCTGGGCCAGAGCCACCAGCGCGTCATCCTCGACCCCAAACAGGGGCGAACGCAGGGCTCTGGCCAGCGAGAGATCGTGCGAGGGGGAGACCAGCGCGTCCAGCAGGGCCACCAGGTCCTGCACCTCGGGCGCCTCCCCCAGGTCGGTCTTTTCGGGTTGCTGCGCCGGCACGCCCAGCAAGCGCAGTTCGTCCTCCAGGGCTACCAGGCGCTTGCGGCGTCGGGCCAGCACCATGATGTCCTGCGGCGGCACGCCTGCAGCCAGGCGCTGCGCAATCCAGCGCGCAGCCTGGCGCGATTCGAGCGTGATCAGTTTTTCCTCGGGCAGTTCGCGAGGCTCTCGCAGGCTGTCGCGCCAGCCGTCGCTGGCGGCGGCATCGGCGGCGGCGCGCGCCTCGCGCCCGATCGCGGGCAGGTGCAGCACGCAACCGGTCACGTCGGACTCGGTGGTGTGAACGCGAAAGCCCTCGTACAGGTCGGCCTGTTGCGCGCCCTGCATCACCGCATTGACCGTCTCGAGCACGGCGATCGCGTTGCGGTGCGTGTGGTCGCAGCCCAGAAGGTCGCCACCCAGACCCTCGACCACGAAGCGCTGCGCCGCCCGAAACACCTGCGGCTCGGCGCGGCGAAATCGGTAGATGCTCTGTTTGGGGTCGCCCACGATGAACACCCCCGGCGCCTCGCCGCCGCCCGCGCCGGCGTAGGCGCTGAGCCAGGCGTGCAGGGCCTGCCACTGCAGCGGGTTGGTGTCCTGGAACTCGTCCACCAGCAGGTGGCGAATGCGGGCGTCCAGGCGCTGCTGGATCCAGCCGGAGAGCACCGGGTCGGACAGCATCACCAGCGCGGCCTGCTCCAGGTCGCTCATGTCCACCCACCCCTCGTCGCGTTTGAGCTGCGCGAACTCGGCCACCAGGATCCGCGTGAGACGCGCGATGCGCTGGTGGTGTTGCCAGGCCTCGTCCTGGTGTCGGGCCGCGCTGGGCCAGGGTCTGCGCCTGTCGGATGTCGGCGATGCCGGCCAAGGTGTCGTTGAACTTGCGCGGCGCCAGCTCCTTCGTGAGCAGGGCCATCAGAGCCGCATCCCAGTCTCCTGCGTCCAGCGCCTGTTCGAGCTGCGTGCCGCAGGCCGAGAAGCTGCGCTGACTGGCCTGCCCCAGCCAGCGCGCCGCGTCCAGCAGGCAGGTGCGCACCCGACCCGGCTGCATCATCACGGCCTGCAGGGACTCGGCCCCCGCAAACTCCGGGTAGGCCTGCGGCCAGGCCTGCACCGAAGCGTCCACCACGCCCTCGCGGTCGGCCAGCGCGAACTCCACGCGCTTGTCCAGCGCCGCGCCCAGCGCCTTGAGCGTCTGGCTACGGCCATGGGCCGCGATGCAGGCCTCGTAGTCGGCGCGGGCCTGGGGCTGACGCAGCACCGCATCATGGAAACGCCGCCACACCTGGGCGATGGCGTCCTTGTCGTTCTCCAGCAGCTCGTGACGCGGCGGCAGGCCCAGGCGCTCCAGCGTCAGCAGCGGCGCGGTCTTGAGCAGTGACGCGAACCAGCTGTGGAAGGTGCGGATCTGCACCGGCCGGCCCGCCGACAGCAGCTGCCCGTACAGCGCGCGCAGGGGCGCGACCAGCGCCGGTGCGGCCTCGCGGGCGACGCCACGCGCGGTGAGTTCACGCAGCAAGGTGGCATCGTCGGCGCGGGCATAGGCCTGCAGCCACTGCTGCAGCCGCTCGCGCATCTCTCCGGCCGCCTTCTTGGTGAAGGTGATGGCCAGGATCTCGTGAGGTGGCGCACCCTCGAGCAGCGCGCGCAAGATGCGCGAAACCAGCATCCAGGTCTTACCCGCGCCAGCACAGGCCTCTACGGCCACGCTGCGTCGCGGATCGCAGGCCGCTGCATAGAAGGTCTCTCGGCTCACGCGCCGGCCGTTTAGCTCGTAGGCGTGGTCCATCATGAAGCCCAGAAGTCCTTGCGGCACAGGCCACGCGCCGCGCAATAGGCACAGGCCTGTCCTTCGCCCAGGGCCAGCAAGGGCTCGCCCTCGCCGATGCGGCGCAGATCGTCCCGCACGCCCTGCACCAGCGCGTCGCGCGCCGAGAGCACCTGCGGCTGTTCGATGAATTTCGTCTCGCCCCGCTCGCCCACATTGACGTAGGCCGCGCGCAGGCTGTCGTCTTGCAGCAGCGCCGCGTAGAAGGCCAGCTGCGTGTCCTCGAATGGCAGCTTCACGCGGGCCTGGGTGCCGGCCAGGCCTTCGGTCTTGTAGTCCATCACCATGCGCTGTCCGTCAGGCAGGTGGTCGATACGGTCGATACGACCGAACAGACGAACCGGGCCGAGCGCCACCTCGCGGTCGGCCTCGGCCTCCTGAAAGCGCGCGCCATGGGCGGCCTCGAAGCGCGCCAGCTCTTGCAGGTAACCCTCGCGCACCTGGGGCCAGGCGGCCAGGAAGGGGAGGAACTCCTCGGGGGGCAGGCCCAGGTCGCGCGTCACGTCCTGCGCCACCCGATCCAGCAGCTCGGGCCGGGACAGGGCCTGCGCGCGAGGATCGTCGCGCAGGGTCTCGTGGAACCGCCGCAGCACCTCGTGCACCCAGTTTCCGAAGTCGCGCTTGTCCAGGTCCTGGTCGATCTCGGAGGCCTCCTGCAGCCCCAGCTGTCGCAGCGCGAAGAAGCGATAGGGGCATTTGCGCAGGTCGTCGTAGGCGCTGGCCGAGAGCGCCGCCACAGGCAGGGACGCCGCCTGCGCCTGGGGCCGTGGTACGGGCTGGGGCACGAGTTCGCGCAGCGCACGCGCGTCATCGGCCCGCGGCGCGCCTTGCAGGAATTCCAGCTGCTGCACCAGCGGACTAGCCAGCACCGGCTCGCCAGCCTCGTCCGTCAGGCGCCACAGCACGTCGACCTGCGGCGTCTGCAGGGCGTGCCGCCAGCCAGCGCGAAGGGTCTGCTCCAGCTGCTCCCGCGATGGCAGGCCCAGAACCTCCCGCTGGGCCGCAGTCCAGGGGCCTGGCGGCTCCGGTGAAGGCGCCAGTCGCACCTCGTCGCAACCGGCGACCACCAAGGCCGCGAAGCGCCGCCCCAGCAGCTGGTTGAACGGCAGGATCACCACCTGCGCCGGGCCGCTGCGATCGGGCACGAAGCTGTCGGATTCGAGGACTTCGTTGGCCCAGGCAGTCAACTCGGCCAGCGTCAGCCGACGACCCGACTGCGGCAGCTGCGACCACAGGGCCTGTCCGGCCAGGTCCAGGCCGAGCGCAGCGATCAGCTGAACCCCGGCGGGGTCTGCCTCCAGGGCCTCCCACTGACCGCCCGCCTGCAACAGCTCACGCACCGTCTCCTGCCAGTGGGGCAGCGTACGCGCCGCGCGCAGGCGTTCGCGCCAGGCATTCGCCTGCTCGATCAGACCCGCCCACGCACCGGGAGGCTCCGCGGCGTGGGACACCAAACGCTGGGGTCGCGCCCAGGCCCAGGTACGCAGACCCGCGCGCCGCACCCGCCGCTCCAGGGACAGGGCATCGCCTGCGGGGACGGCCGGCGTGTTCTTGAGCCAGTCCAGCACCTCGTCGCTCGTCGCGTCCCAGGCGCCGGCCCGCAGCAATCCCATGACGTGTGCCGCCGCGCGGGTGGTGGACAACTTCCAGCCGGTCTCGTCGGCCAGTCCCACGCCGCGCGCGGCCAACATCGCCCGAATGCGGCGCGTGAGCACCCGGTCCACTGCGGCCAGGGCCACCGGCGCCCGGCCTGCCTCGAGGTGGCGCATGACGCAGGCAGCGGCGCGCTCGGCCTCGTGCGAAGGATCTGCGCAGGCATGCAGGGCCACCTGCCCCGGGGGCGCCGGAACATCCAGCGGCCAGAGGACGGCGCGCTCACCCAGCGCACTGGCGATGGCCTGCGCCACCGGCTCGGGCTGCAGGCCCTGCAGCACCACCATCAGTTCGATGGCGTCCAGGGTACGCGGCTCGAGCAGGGCGTCGGTGGCATAGGCCGAGGCTGCGGCCCATTCGATGGCGATGCGGGCCACCGCAGCCTCCAGGGCCATCGCCGGATCGTCCAGGCCCAGGCCGGTGACGGCACGGGCACGGGCCGCCCACTCTGCGCGGGATGTGGGCTGTGCGGCCGCCGCTGAGGCCGCCAGCTGCCAGGCCGCGTCCACCAGGGCCGACGCCAGCGTCGGGGCCTGCTGGCCCAGGCCGGCGCGCTCGAGCCAGCCACGCGCAGTGAGCAGGTCCAGCCCGCGGTCGAAGCTCAGGTCCTGCGGACCGGGTGCGAAGCCGCCGCGGGCGGCCCAGTTCATGGTGGTCTCGAAGCGGGGCGTGAAGCCGTCGGGCGCGTGACGGGCCCAAGCGCGCCGGGCCAGGGGCATGAGCTGTGCGTAGGGCACCAGGACGACGGTACGGGCCGCGTGGGCGCCGCGCTGCGCCATCAGGTCGGCCAGGCGGGCCACGAGGCTCTCGAGCACCCCTTGATCCGCAACGGTCTGCGCTATCACCGTCATAGCGATTCCCCCGGGGGGCGCAGCAGGTGAGAACGGCTCGTTTCTGTCACAATTCCGGCACTTTACCTGCCCGTGGGGCTCACCCCGCGACCCTCCGAGGAATCCACATCATGGCCAGCGACCTGATCAAGCACATTTCCGACAGCTCCTTCGAAAACGATGTCCTGAAGTCGGACAAGCCGGTGCTGGTGGACTACTGGGCCGAATGGTGCGGCCCCTGCAAGATGATCGCCCCCATCCTGGACGAGGTGTCCGCCGCCTACCAGGACAAGCTGCAGATCGCCAAGATGAACGTGGACGAAAACCGGGACATACCGGCTAAGTTCGGCATCCGCGGCATCCCCACCCTGATGCTGTTCAAGGACGGCCAGCTCGCCGCCACCAAGGTTGGCGCCATGAGCAAGGCCCAGCTCACCGAGTTCATCGACAAACAGCTCGCCTAAGCGGGGGCCCTGCCCGCCCGGGCGTCGGGCGGAATGGCGCCCCGGCCGGCCGGGCCGTTGGGGCGTGCACGCAACACTTGACCACAAGGGGCCAGCCGGGCCCCTTTTTCGTCCCTATAATCCAAACATTCACTGGCAGCCTGGCATCGCACCATCGGCCGTCAGACCGAACCCCCTGGTTCGGGACCGGTTTCAGAACCGGTGTACGGAGGCTCTTCGCCTCACCCCGAACCTCCCCCACAAAACCACAACAACTCCGCAAGGGGTGCCATCGCGAGCACAACGCCATGCACTTGAACGAACTGAAGGCCCTTCACGTCTCCGAAGTCCTCAAACAAGCCGAGGAACTCGAGATCGAGAACACCGGTCGCATGCGCAAGCAGGAATTGATGTTCGCCATCATCAAGAAGCGCGCCAAGGCCGGCGAACAGGTCTTCGCCGACGGCGTGCTCGAGATCCTGCCCGACGGCTTCGGCTTCCTGCGCAGCCCCGACACCAGCTTCACCGCCAGCACCGACGACATCT
>CAZUKC010000028.1:0-11679 GCA_964620375.1 uncultured Ramlibacter sp.
CCTTCCCATCCCGAACAGGACAGTGAAACGCCTCTGCGCCGATGATAGTGCGGATGCCCGTGTGAAAGTAGGACATCGCCAGGCTCTTACAGCCCTCAAAACCCCTCCCAGCTTACGCTCGGAGGGGTTTTGTTTTGGGGGGGGTGCTTTGTTTAGGGGCGATGGTCGATCGCCGACTTGGAAGCACGGGCCCTGCGCTTGGCCAGAACCCAGGCGGTGTTCAGGCCCGACACCACCAAGATGGGCCACAGCAACGTGGACATTGCGACCCAGAAGGCCCAGGCCCCCTTGTCGCTGATCGACGCGCCCGCGTCAGCCCCATGCGGCCCTTCGCTGAAAAGGTGTCGATGGGTGAAGGTGGCCAACCCGAAGAAGCAACCAAAGGCGAGAAACGCCGTGATGTAGAGGTTCATGCTGTGTCCTGCTTCGAAATATGTCGATGTACATTTCGGGCGACATCACATGCCGTCAATATACGTTGACAATTCTAGAGGCCAAGCGTTCTGTCTACGAAGCGGGTGACCCTGCCGCTACAAGTGGAATAGGCTCCGACAGCCTAGGCGTTCACAAGCCGTCCGTCCGTCCGGCACGCCGCGCCTGAACCCACCAAATCGTCTGCCAAGGCCTCGATCCAAGACACAGGATCTGCGTTGGGCTCCCATCGCCGTCGAATGATGTCCAGGTAATCCGTATGCATCGCCCACTGGTGCAGGGCCTGCGGCGTGAAGGCCTGAACCTCCAGCAGTTTGAACTTCAGCAAGACCTTGGCAGCGTGACGCGCGTGCTTGGCCGGCGCGGCAATGAAGCCTTCGAGCCGCTTGCGGGCAAGCGCCAATGCAGGACCGACCCCTGCGAACACCGCGCCATGGCCCGGTATGACGCAGGCGGGTGCCAGGGCTTCAATGAGATCGAGGGTGCGCCCCACTTCGTCAAAGGCCTGTTCGCCCTCAAGCTCCGGAAAGACGACGCCAAAGCCGTTCTCCCACAAGGCGTCAGCGGAAATCAGCGTGCGTGACCGCGGCTCAAACAGCACCACGGAGTGCGGATCGTGCCCCGCCGCCGCATGCACCTGCCAAGCCTGCCCGCCTAAATGAACCACGCTGCCAGGACGCAAGGCTTCATCGACCTGAAAGCGCGGGCAGGATTGGCCGGTAGGGACATAGGTCAAGGCGACGGTGTCCCAGTCACGCACCTGCTGCAGGTGGCCGGGCGGGATCCAAGTCCGCACACCCGGGTAAGCCGCTTGCACTGCGGCATTACCGCCGCAGTGATCGCTGTGCAGGTGCGTGTTAAGCAACAGGTCTAAAGGGCGACCCTGCAAGGCCTGATCGACCAGGGCCAGCGTCTGCGGTGCGTGCGTGCAGTACCCGCTATCGATCAGGGCCGTCGGCCCGTCCCCGGTCAGGAGGATGTTGTTGGCAGACAGCCACCCTCGTTCGAAAACCTGGACGCCAGCGGGTAATGCAATCGCGGTGCTCACCCCCGCATCCTACTTGCCCGCGCGCAGCTCCCGTCTCAGGATCTTGCCCACGTTGGTCTTGGGCAGTTCGTCGCGGAATTCGATGTACTTCGGGATCTTGTACCCGGTGAGGTTCTCGCGGCAATAGCGGGCCACGTCGTCCTCGGTCAGGAGCGGGTCGTTCTTCACGATGAAGACCTTGATCGACTCGCCCTGCGCCGCGTCGGGTACCCCCACGGCCGCACATTCGACCACCCCAGGGCACAGCGAGATCACGTTCTCAAGTTCGTTGGGGAAGACGTTGAAGCCGCTGACGATGATCATGTCCTTCTTGCGGTCGATGATCTTCGTGTAGCCGTGTTCGTCCATGATGCCGATGTCGCCGGTGCGCATGAAGCCGTCGGCGGTGAAGGCCTTGGCCGTTTCCTCGGGCTGCTGGTAGTAGCCGCTCATGACGTTGGGCCCGCGGATGCAGATCTCGCCGGAGGCGCCGATCGGCAGGCTCTTGCCCTCGTCGTCCTTGATCGCGATGTCGATGCCCGGCAGCGGCAAGCCAATGGTGCCCGAGAACTCCTTCGCGTTGACGGGGTTGTTGGTGCCGATGGCGCAGGTCTCGCTCATGCCCCAGCCTTCCACCATCGGGCAGCCGGTGGCTTTCTGCCACTGGCGCGCCGTACCCTCAGAGGCCGCCATGCCGCCCGCCTGCGACACGCACAGGTGCGAGAAGTCCACCGTCCTGAACTGCGGGTGCTGCAGCAGCGCGTTGAACAGGGTGTTGACTGCCGGCAGCAGGTGGAAGGGCCGGCGCTTGAGAACCTCCACGAACTTGCCGATGTCGCGCGGATTGGGGATCAGGGTCATGTGCGAACCCCAGCGGATCCCGAGCAGGCACAGTGTCAGCGCGAAGATGTGATAAAGCGGCAGCGCGGTGATGCTGTTGGTGCGACTGACGTCGCCCACGCGGCCCAGGGCCGGCGTGAACCAGGCTTCGGCCTGCAGGATGGCGGCAACGATGTTGCGGTGGGTCAGCACCGCGCCCTTGGACAGGCCGGTGGTGCCGCCGGTGTATTGCAAGAAGGCGATGGCGTCCAGGGTCTGCGCGGCGGGCCGTAGCGTCATCGCGGAGCCGCGGGCGATGGCGCGCTTGAACGTCGTGACGACACGTCCGTCCGACAGCGGCAGCCGGTAGGCCGGGACCATCTTGGCCAGGTGGCGCACCGCGAAGGTCAGCCAGCGCCCGTACCAGAACCCCAGGTAGTCGCCCAGCGAGGTGACAACCACCTCCCTGACCTGCGTTTTCTCGATCACCTCTTCGAGCGTGTGCGCGAAGTTCTCCAGGATCACGATGGCCGTGGCGCCGGAGTCGCGCAGCTGGTGCTCGAGTTCGCGCGCGGTGTACAGCGGGTTGACGTTGACGCAGGTGTAGCCCGCACGCAGGATGGCCGCCATCGTGATCGCGAACTGAGGCAGGTTGGGCAGCATGATGGCCACCCGCGCGCCAGGTTCCAGGCCCCGCGACTGCAGGTAAGCACCCAGCGCGGTGGACAGGCTATCGACCTGCCCATACGTCATCCAGCGGTCCATGCAGACCGAAAAGGGCCGGTCCTTGTTGCGGCGGAAGGATTCCTCCAGCAGTTCGGTGAGCGAGTGGTACTGCGTGACGTCGATGTCATGCACCACCCCGGCGGGGTAGCTTGCGAGCCAAGGCTTGTCCATGGTGTCTCCTTGGGCGCGAATTGTCAGCGCCTCTTCGCAACACGGCTACCGGGCTTGTCCTAGGGTATGGTCTACGCAGGACGGCCCGGCATACTCGTGCCATGGTCCCTTCCACCCCGCAGACCCGACACTCGGCGCTGGCCCGCCTGCAGCAGGTCCTGACCCTGTGGACGCTGGCCTGCGCACTAGGCTGGCTGGCCTGGCTGTGGCCGCATTCGCCCACCCTCGCACTCGCAGGGTTTTTCACCCTCGTACTGGGCTATGCCGGCGTGTTGGCCCTGGAGTTCGTGCTGCTGGTCGCAGTCGCCCGAGGCGACCCGGCGCCCCGCCCGACACCCCTGGAGCTGGTGGGGGCATGGGCCCGCGAAGTCCGCATGGCCTTGCAGGTGTTTGCCTGGCGCCAGCCCTTTCACTGGCGCGCTGTACCCGACCACCTGGACGGCGAGCGCGTGGCCGGCCGGCACGGCGTGGTGCTGGTGCATGGCTTCATGTGCAACCGGGGGTTCTGGACGCCCTGGCTGCGACGGCTAAGGGCTGAGGGCCGCGCGGTCGTCGCGGTGAATCTGGAGCCGGTGTTCGGCTCGATCGACGACTACGCGCTCATCGTGCATGGGGCGGTGCAGCGCGTGCGCGAGGCCACCGGCTGTCCGCCGGTGCTCGTATGCCACAGCATGGGTGGGGTGGCGGCGCGCGCGTGGCTGCGAACCTGCGGCGACGAGCCCCCGCCTGCCCACGTGGTGACCCTGGGCAGCCCGCACGCCGGCACCTGGTTGGCCCGCTTCAGTCACTTGCCCAATGGACGGCAAATGCGCCAAGACAGCGTGTGGATACAGGTTTTGGGTCAGGCCTGGACTGCACACCTGGCGGTGCGCTTCACCTGCTGGTATTCCAACTGCGACAACATCGTGATGCCGCCTTCGACCGCCACCTTGCCCGGTGCCGATAACCGTCTGCTGACGGGGGCAGCACACATCGACCTGGCG
The DNA here is from genome assembly GCA_964620375.1 of uncultured Ramlibacter sp. Lineage (GTDB taxonomy): Bacteria > Pseudomonadota > Gammaproteobacteria > Burkholderiales > Burkholderiaceae_C > Ramlibacter. The sequence goes on from CAZUKC010000028.1 coordinate 4,159, forward strand.
TTTCGGCCGCAGGTGATGGCGCACACCCTCGACCTGCTGGCCACGCTGGACCAGGGCGCAATCAGCCGCCGTGACCCCTGATGTAGGTTTCCAGAAACTTGATCTGGTTGCCCTGAAGCTCGATCACGCTCTTGACCACGTCGCCCACCGAAACCAAGCCCACGACCTTCTTCTGGTCCATCACCGGCAGGTGACGAATGTGCTTGTGCACCATGATGGCCATGCATTCGTCGAGGCTGTTGGAGGGCGCCACCGTCAGCGGATTCGCGGTCATGATGCTGGAGATCAGGGTGGTGTTGGGATCCAGGTTCGGCAGCAGCACCTTGATGGCGCAGTCGCCCTGCGACACGATGCCGACCAGTGCCCCGTCATCGATGACCAGCACCGCGCGCACGCGGTTGTCCCGCATGAGGCGAAGGGCCGCGCTCGTGGATTCCGTCGATCGCACCGAGTAGATCGTTGCGGGCTTTTTTTCGATGCATTGCTTGACGGATGTCATGGGGTGTCCGGGCGTCGTAGTTTGAAAAGGGTCGCTGGGGGAAGGCGGCAGGAGGTGGCGGGCTTCAGACGTCGTTTTCGTCGGGGTCTTTCGGCCGGGTCTTCAGGTCCAGCTTGATGATCAGGGCCGATATGGCCAGCAGGAGTACCGCACCGCTCTCGTACATCAGATCCACCGTGCTGATGCCCTTGCCTTGCAGGATGATCAGGCGGCACAGCGCGGTGATGGCGATGAAGATGGGGATGGCGATGGGAATCTTGTTGTACTTGTAGAAGGCCGCGACCATGCCCAGCACCTCTGCGTAGATGAACATCAGCAGCAGGTCGGTGAGCGTGATCTTGCCCGTCATGAGCACCGTGTACATCTCGGCGCCGACGCTGTAGATGGTGAAGAGGGCGATCAGGATCAGGATGCCTTTTTCAGCGGCAGTGATCCACTTGTAGATGTTCACGGGTTAGCGCTTTTCTTGCGTCAGTCAATATGGAAAGTCAGGATAGCACCCCGAGCCCCCTTGACCGGAGGGCCGTGGCCGAAAGACGAGTGGGGTAAAGGAAGAAATAAGGATTACTGCGCGGGCAGCACGCCTCGGCGCATCTGGTCCAGCTCCATGGACTCGAACAGCGCCTTGAAGTTGCCCTCGCCGAAACCCTCGTTGCCTTTGCGCTGGATGAACTCGAAAAAGATCGGTCCCAGCTGGTTCTCGCTGAAGATCTGCAGCAGCAGCTGGCCCGGCGCGCCGTCCACCAAGATATTGCGCTGTTTCAGGGCCGCAAGGTTCTCTGGCAGGCCGGGGATGCGACGGGGCAGCAGCTCGTAGTAGGTCTCGCTGGTGTCCAGCAGCTTCACCCCCGCCAGTTGCAGGTCGTCCACCGTGTCGTACAGGTTCGTGGAGGCCAGCGCGATGTGCTGGATCCCCTCGCCGTGGTAGCGGTCCAGGTACTCCTGGATCTGGCCGGCCTGGTCGTTGCCCTCTTCGTTGATCGGGATGCGGATCTTGCCGCAGGGGCTGGTCATGGCCTTGCTCTTGACGCCGGTAGCCTGACCCTCGATGTCGAAATAGCGCACCTCCCGGAAGTTGAAGATCCGTTCGTAGAACTCGGCCCATTCGTTCATGCGGCCCCGGTGCACGTTGTGCGTGAGGTGGTCGATGGTGGTCAGGCCAAAGCCCGTCGGGTTCAGCGCGCTCGCGCCGCGCGCGCCGGGCAGGGGCTCGAAGTCCACGTCGTAGAAGCCGATATTGCCGATGTCACCTTCTTGCGCGCCGTTTTTGCCGCGCCAGCGGTCCACCAGGTAGATGAGGCTGTCGCCGATGCCCTTGATGGCGGGGATGTTCAGCTCGCCCGGGCCGGCCTGGCCCGCATAGGCCCAGGCCCCCAGCGAGATGGCGCGTTCCCAGGCGGCCTTGGCGTCCTGCACCCGCAGGGCGATGGCGCAGATGCTGGGTCCGTGCAGGCGTGCGAAGCGCTGCGCGAAGGAGTCGGGCTCGGCGTTGACGATGAAGTTGATGCCGCCCTGGCGGTACAGGGTGACGTGCTTGTGCCGGTGCCGGGCGATGGCGGTGAACCCCATGCGCTCGAAGAGGGCGCCTAGGGCCTGTGGGTCGGGGGCGGCGTATTCGATGAACTCGAAGCCGTCGGTGCCCATGGGGTTGTCCCAGGCGGCGGCGGGTGCGCGGTCAGCGCTCATGCGGTCTCTCCTCGAGTGGGTCGGCAGAGGCACACTTTACGGGGCGTTATCTGCAATTTTCAGCAAACGAGTGGGCGCTTTAGGGTATAAATCCGCAGCTTTATTGCGTTTTATGGCGATTTCGAGAAGGAATCCTCTGACATGACCCCCGCCGATTTCGACCGGCTCGATCGCGCCATCCTGCGCCGGCTGCAGGTCAACGGCCGTGAGACCTATGACCTGATCGGCGCCGAGGTGGGCCTGTCCGCCAGCGCGGTGCTGCGGCGGGTGAGGCGCCTGGAGGAGGCCGGGGTGATCGACCGCTACGTGGCCCTGGTGCGACCCGAGTCGGTGGGGCTGGGCCTGACCGCCTACCTCAACGTGCGTCTGGAAAAGCTCACCGAGCGCCACAAGCGCAACCCGATGGACCAGTTCCGCGCCAGCGTGCAGACCTGGCCCGAGGTGGTGGAGTGCGTGGCGCTGACCGGCGACATGGACTACCTGCTGCGAGTGGTGGTGCAGGACATGGCGCACTACAGCCGCTTCATCATGGACACGCTGCTCAAACATCCCAGCGTCGAGGACTGCAAGACCAGCTTCGTGCTCGATCGGGTCAAGGGCACGACCGCCGTGCCGGTTTAGCCGCTGCCCCAGGGCCCGTCGGGGGTGATTGGGCTATCCTATGCCCCTCCCAACGACCGCACGTCCTGCACCCCCCGGCTGTGTCCGACCCGCATCCTGCGCGCGCGTCTTCCGAGAAGGAAGACAAGCGCACCTTCCTGCAGAAGCTCGCTGAATTCATCTACCCGGGCCCCGATTCGCGGGCCGAACTGATCGAAACCCTGGCCGACGCCGAGGACAAGGACGTCATCGGTCCCGATTCGCGGGTCATGCTTGAAGGTGTGATCCGCCTGGCCGACCTCACCGCAGGCGACGTGATGGTGGCGGCTCCGCGCATGGACCTGATTAACATCGACTCGCCCTACGACGAGATCCTGCACGGGGTGATCGAGACCGCGCACTCGCGTTTTCCGGTGTACGAGGGCGATCGCGAGAACATCATCGGCATCCTGCTGGCCAAGGACCTGCTCAAGCTCCAGCGCGCGCCTGAACTGAACATCCGCGCGCTGCTGCGTCCCGCGTCCTTCGTGCCCGAGAGCAAGGGCCTGAACGACCTGCTGCGCGAGTTCCGCGGCAACCGCAACCACCTGGCGGTGGTGGTGGACGAATTCGGCCGCATCGCGGGCCTCATCACCATCGAGGACGTGCTCGAACAGATCGTGGGCGAGATCGAGGACGAGTTCGACATCGACGAAGACGAGGGCGACATCTTCGCGCTGGCCGACCGCACCTACCGTGTGAGTGGCGACACCAGCATCGAGCGGGTGAACGAGGCCTTCGGCGTCACGCTGGTGCCCGAGGACGGCGAAGCCGACGAGCCCAGGTTCGAGACCGTCGGCGGCCTGATCGCGCACGCCATGGGCCATGTGCCCAAACGCGGCGAACGCATCGCGCTCGGGGGGCTGCAGTTCGTGGTCCTGCACACAAAGGGCGGTGCCGTTCGCTGGTTCAAGGTGTCGCCGGTGCCTGACGGCGGCAAGGTCGCTTGAGGCGGCGCTTCGCGCCGTACCGCGAGCCCTTCGCCTGGGGCCACGCGCTGTGGGCGCTGCTGGCTGGTGCGGCGCAGGCGGCCTCCATCGCCGCCCCCTGGAATGGCCAGCCCCAGTGGTGGTTGCAGCTGCTTTCGCTGGCCGTGCTGGCCGGCCTGCTCCCCCGGCAGGCCAGGGCCCAGCATGCCGCGGTGCTGGGCGGCCTGTTCGCCACCGCGTGGCTTACCGGCACCTGGTGGTGGCTGTTCATCTCCATGCACGTCTATGGCGGCCTGGCCGCGCCCCTGGCAGCGGCGGCGGTACTGCTGCTGGCGGCCAGCCTGGGCCTGTATTACGCGCTGGCGGGCGCGCTGACCTGGTGGCTGGGGCGCGAGAACGGGGTGCGCGGCGCCATCGTTTTCGCAGCTGCCTGGCTGCTCGCGGAGTTGATGCGCGGGGTCTGGTTCACCGGCTTTCCCTGGGGTGCGGGGGGCTACGCCCATGTTCAGGGGCCGCTGGCAGCCCTGGCGCCCTGGCTCGGGGTCTACGGGATTGGCTTCTTGGCGACGCTGGGCGCGGGCCTGCTGGCGGCGCTGGTGCCGTCCCCGAGTGCGCAGGCGCAAGACGGGCCCCGAAAGACGTGGTGGGCCGCCTGCGGTGCCTGGGGCGTGGTCGTGGCCGTGGCCCAGGTCGTACCCGCTGGAGACTCCGCGCCTGCAGGCGAGCCGCTGTCCGTGGCCTTGCTTCAGGGCAACATTCCCCAGGACGAGAAGTTCCAGGCGGGTTCGGGCATTCCGCAGGCGCTGCAAGGTTACGCGCGCGCCCTGCGTGACAGCGACGCCAGCCTCACCGTGGCGCCCGAGACGGCGATCCCCCTGCTGCCCGGGCAACTGCCCCCAGGCTACCTGCAGGCCCTCGCGGATCATCTGGTCGGCAAGCAGCAGGCGGCCCTGGTTGGCCTTCCCCTGGGCAGCCTCGCCGAGGGCTACACCAATTCGGTGATCGGCCTGGGCGCACCGGGTGACCTCTACCGCTATGACAAGCACCATCTCGTGCCTTTCGGAGAATTCATCCCGCCGCTGTTTCGCTGGTTCACTGACCTGATGAACATTCCCCTGGGGGATTTCAACCGCGGGCGGGTGGACCAGGCCTCGTTCGAATGGCGCGGTCAGCGCCTGGCCCCCAACGTCTGCTACGAGGACCTCTTTGGCGAGGAACTCGCGCGGCGCTTCGCCGACCCGGCGCGGGCGCCCACCATCCTCGTGAACCTGAGCAACATCGCCTGGTTCGGCAACACCCTGGCCATCGACCAGCACCTGCAGATCAGCCGCATGCGTGCGCTGGAACTGGGCCGGCCCATGATCCGCGCCACCAACACCGGCGCCACCGCCCTGATCGACGCCGCGGGTCAGGTGCGGCAGCTGCTGCCACGGCACACCCGTGGCGTGCTGCAGGGGCAGGTCCAGGGGCACGCGGGCTTGACCCCCTTCGCCCGTTGGGCGTCGGCCTGGGGGCTGGTGCCCGCCTGGGGGCTCGGGCTTGCTATCATTTCTGTAGCAATTGCCCTCGAACGCAGAAGCCGGCGCGCCTGATCAAGCTCGTCTGCCCCCGTAAAATCGGGGGATGCTCACCTTCCAGCAAATCATCCTGACGCTGCAGTCCTATTGGGACCGCCAGGGTTGCGCCCTGCTGCAGCCCTACGACATGGAGGTGGGGGCTGGCACCTCGCACACCGCCACCTTCCTGCGCGCGCTCGGCCCCGAGCCCTGGAAGGCCGCCTATGTGCAGCCCAGTCGCCGCCCCAAGGACGGCCGCTACGGCGAGAACCCCAACCGCCTTCAGCACTACTACCAATACCAAGTGGTGCTCAAGCCCGCGCCCGCCAACATCCTGGAGCTGTATCTCGGATCGCTGCAAGCCCTGGGCTTTGATTTGAAGCAGAACGACATCCGCTTCGTCGAGGACGACTGGGAGAACCCCACGCTGGGCGCCTGGGGCCTGGGCTGGGAGGTCTGGCTCAATGGCATGGAGGTGACGCAGTTCACCTATTTCCAGCAGGTGGGCGGTATCGACTGCAAACCCGTCACCGGCGAGATCACCTACGGTCTGGAGCGCCTGGCCATGTACCTGCAGGGCGTGGAGAACGTCTACGACCTGAAATGGACCGAGGGTCTGAGTTACGGCGATGTGTACCTGCAAAACGAGAAAGAGCAGTCGGCCTACAACTTCGAGCACAGTGACGCCGAGTTCCTCTTCACTGCATTCAATGCCCACGAAAAGCAGGCGAAGCATCTGATGGAGCAGCAGCTGGCCCTGCCTGCCTACGAACAGGTGCTCAAGGCGGCTCACAGCTTCAACCTGCTGGATGCACGGGGCGCGATCAGCGTGACCGAACGCGCGGCCTACATCGGCCGCATCCGCAACCTGGCGCGCAGCGTGGCCCAGAGCTACTACGACAGCCGCGAGCGACTGGGCTTTCCGATGGCGCCGCGCGAGTGGGTGGCCGAGCTGCAGAAGAAGGCGGCCTGACCCTCATGACGCAAACCTCCAACCTGCTCGTCGAACTCTTCGTCGAGGAACTGCCGCCGAAAGCCCTCAAGAAACTGGGCCAGGCTTTCGCCGACATGCTGCTGGAGCAGCTGCAGGCGCAGGGGCTGGCCACCGGCGCCTCGGTGCTCACGCCCTTTGCCTCGCCGCGTCGTCTGGCCGCCCACGTCACGGCGGTGGCCTCGCAGGCCGCCGACAAGTCGGTGTCGAACAAGCTGATGCCTGTGAGCGTGGGTCTGGATGCCTCCGGCGCGCCCACGCCGGCGCTGGTCAAGAAGCTGCAGTCCCTGGGCGCTGACGCGTCGGCCGCCGCGTCGCTGCGTCGCGCGCCCGACGGCAAGGCGCAGGCCCTGTTCTACGACAGCGTGGTGCGCGGCGCGACACTGGCCGAGGGTCTGCAGAAGGCGCTGGCCGAGGCCATTGCCAAGCTGCCGATTCCCAAGGTCATGACCTACCAGCTGGCCGACGGCTGGTCCGACGTGAAGTTCGTGCGGCCTGCGCACTCATTGCTGGCGCTGCATGGCGCCACCGTGGTGCCGGTGCAGGCGCTGGGCCTGACCGCGGGCAACACCACGCGCGGTCACCGCTTCGAGGCCGCCACGCCGGTGGTCACCGTACCGCATGCCGACGCGTATGCCGAGACCCTGGCGCGCGACGGCGCGGTGATCGCCAGCTTCGAGGCGCGTCGCGCCGAGATCGCGCGCCAGCTGGCGCAGGCCGCCGCGCGCGTGGGCGGTGGCGTGCGGCCCATCGAAGACGACGCGCTGCTCGATGAAGTGACCGCGCTGGTCGAACGCCCGCACGTGCTCCTGTGCCAGTTCGAGAAGCAGTTTCTCGACGTGCCGCAGGAATGCCTGATCCTCACGATGAAGGCCAACCAGAAGTACTTCCCGCTGCTGGACGCGGGCGGCAAGCTCACGCACCAGTTTCTGGTCGTGAGCAACATCTGCCCGCAGGATGCCAGCGCCGTGGTGGGGGGCAACGAGCGCGTGGTGCGACCGCGTCTGGCCGACGCCAAGTTCTTCTTCGACCAGGACCGCAAGAAACCGCTGGCCTCCCGGGTGGCGGGGCTGGCCAAGGTGGTCTATCACAACAAGCTGGGGACGCAGGGCGAGCGCACCGAGCGCGTGCGCGCGCTGGCCCGCGTGATCGGCGCGCAACTGGGTGATGACGCCCTCGCGCAGCACGCCGACCAGGCGGCCCACCTGGCCAAGGCCGACC
>CAZUKC010000029.1:0-11512 GCA_964620375.1 uncultured Ramlibacter sp.
GCATACAGCGCCCCGCCCAGCCCCATCAGCATGCTGCCGATCACGAAGGACTGCAACCGGTAGGCGAAGGCCTGCTTGCCCAGGGACGAGGCCGCATCCTCGTCCTCGCGGATCCCGCGCAGCACCCGACCCCAGGGGCTGCGCACCAGCCGCTCCAGGGCGACGTAGGCCAGCCCCAGCAGCACCCCGACCAGCGCCAGGTAGGCCAGCGTCCAATTCACGCCGGTACCGAACCAGCCTTGCAGGGGCTTGGGGATGAACTGCACGCCAAACGGCCCGCCCGTAAGCCACTGGGCGTTGAGCGCGACGAGTTGCACCGTGACCGCGATGCCGAAGGTGGTGATGGCCAGGTAGTCATGCCGCAGTCGCAGCGTGGCCAGGCCGACCAGCAGGCCGGCGATACCGCTGGTCACCATGGCGCCGACCCAACCCAGAACCACCGGCCAGCCCAGGCCACCCACGCGACCCGCCGTCTCGGGGGTGGTGAGCAGCGCCGAGGTGTAGGCGCCGATCGCGACGAAGCCGGCCACGCCCACGTTGAACAGGCCGGTGTAGCCCCATTGCAGGTTCAGTCCCAGCACGATTACCGCGAAGACGGTGGCAAACACCAGGAAGAAGCTGCCGTAGGAGACGAGATCGATGAAACCGGGCATGGGGTGAGATCGGGCTAGGTCTTCTCGGGGAACAGCCCTGTGGGCCGCACCAGCAGGATCAGGATCAGGACGGTGAAGGAGGCGGCAGCACGGTACTCGGCACCAACCCACATCACCGCAGCGCTTTCGGCCAGACCGACGATCAGGCCGCCGATTACCGCGCCCCATACCGATCCGATGCCGCCCAGGATGGCTGCGGCAAAGAGCGGTAGCAGCAGGTCTTGGCCCAGCGTGGGGCGCAGTTGCACTGTCAGTCCCGCCAGCACGCCCGCCACCGCGGCCAGTACGCCGCCCATGATCCAGGTGGCGCGCAGCACGCGCTCGGGGTCGATACCGCACACGCGCACCAGCTGCGGATTGAGCGAGGTGGCCCGCATCGCGCGACCCAGGGTGCTGCGCGAGAGGAACAGGTGTACCCCGATCACGGTGGCCAGCGTGAGGGCCAGCACGAAGATCTGGTCGGGCGTGATGCGCAGGCCGCCATGGAAGGACCGGGGCAGCAACGGGATCGCCATCTGCAAGGCGTCGGAGTAGTACTGCGGAATACCGCCGTAGATGAAGAACAGCAGGTTGCGCAGGGCCAGCGCTGCGCCGAAGCTGGCGATCACCAGCGTGATCGCGCCCTGCGCGCGCAGGCGCCGAAACAGGAGGGCGTCGACCGCCAGCGCGAGGCCCACCGTCCCCACGACGGCCACGCCCAGCCCCAGGACCAACGGCCATCCGAAGGACAGCGGACCAAAGGGCCCGTGACCCACCAAGGTCTGGAACCACCCAACCGCCGACAGCGCGAGGTAGGCGCCCCAGGCAAGCATCTCGCCGTGGCCGAAGTTGGAAAAGCGCAGGATGGAGAAGGTCAGGGTCAGGCCGATCGCACCCAGCGAGACGATGGAGCCCACCACCAGGCCGTCGGCCAGCATCTGCAGCATCATGACTGCGTCTCCACGTGGCGGCCGAGGTAAAGCTGCGCGACGCGCTCGTCGCGTGCGAGCTCGCGCGCCGGGGCCACCACTTTCTCGCAGCCCTCGACCAGTACCGCGGCGCGATCGGCGATGGCCAGGGCAGCCTTCACGTTTTGTTCGACCAGCACCACGGTGATGCCTTCGGCCGCGATGCCGCGCAGCACCTGGAACACCTCGGCCACCAGGCGCGGCGAGAGACCGGCCGAGGGCTCGTCCAGCATCAGCACGTGCGGCAGGTTGATCATGGCGCGCGCGATGGCCAGCATCTGGCGTTGCCCACCCGACTGGCGCGCGAGGTCGGGAAACTGCTGGTAGAGGGTGTCCAGGCGTGTGCGCGGTGCGCGCTGCAGGGCGGCGGCGAGCTCCAGGTTCTCGGCGACGCTGAGGTTGGTGAAGACGTTCTCGGTCTGCGGCACGAAGCCCAGGCCGAGGCCAGCCATGTCGTGTGCCGGCACTTGCGTGATGTCGCGCCCCGCGAGCATCACGCGGCCCTCGGTCACCGGCACGAGTCCGGCCACGGCCTTGACCAGCGTGGACTTGCCTGCGCCGTTGGGGCCCAGGATGGCGACGATCTCTCGCTCGTGCACCTCCAGGCTGGCGCCGCGCACGATGGACAGGCCAGGCTCGTAGCCGGCCCAGAGGGACTCGATGCGCAGCACGGGATCGGTCATGAGCGCCGCCGGACCGCCCCAAGGCGCGAAGGCCCCCTTGGTGGGCAGTAAGCCACACGCAGTGGGCTGACGTGGGGGCGCATCATGCGGCTTCCTCGTGCGTCTGCGCACCGCCCAGATAGGCCTGCACCACCTGCGGGTCCTGCAGGACCTGTGCCGCGGTGCCCGAGGCCAGGAGCTTGCCCTGCGCCATCACCAGCACCGGGTCACAGAGAGAGGCGACCAGGTCCATGTTGTGCTCGATGATCAGGAAGTTCACCCCCTGCCCGTGCAGCGTGGCGATGCGGTCCACGATGGTGTCCAGCAGCGCGGGGTTCACGCCCGCGCCGGGTTCGTCCAGCAGCACCAGCTTCGGATCGGACACCATCGCGCGCGCCAATTCCAGCAGCTTGCGCTGGCCGCCCGAGAGCACGCGTGCAGGTTCGTGCGCCAGGCGCGCCAGGCCCACGAAGTCCAGCCAGTGCATGGCCCTTTCGCGCACCTGCACCTCTTCACGCGCCACGCGTGCAGGCGACAGCCAGTTGCGCCAGAAAGACTCGCCGGCCTGCCCCTTGGGCGCGAGCATCACGTTCTCCAGCACCGACATCGCGGCAAAGGGCTTGGGGATCTGGAAGGTACGGGCCAGGCCCGCGTGAAACACCTGGTCGGGGCGCAGGCCGCTGATCACGCGTCCCTGCAAGGTGATGCGCCCGCCGTCGGGCTGCAAGGCCCCGGCGATCAGGTTGAACAGGGTGGTCTTTCCCGCGCCATTGGGTCCGATCAGGCCGGTGATGCGACCCGGCTCCACGGTGAAGGAGACGCCGTCTACGGCGCGGTGGCCGCCGAACGTCTTGACAACATCGTCCAGAATCAGCATCGCGGTGATTCTTACCGAAAATCAGGAGCAGCCATGGCCGACGACGGATTCGAGCTTTACGACCTGCGCGTGGAGGTGGTCGCGCCCTCGGGCGCCCGCATCTACTGCAATGCAAAGCCGGGTGACTACTTCGAGGTGCACGGCGAGGTCCTGCACTTTCCGCCGGGCCAAGGGTTTTCCCTTTACTCGCTGGCGGCCTTGCTGCCGCTACTGCCCGCCAAGCAGAGGGTGACCGACCCTAACGACTGGATGTCCACCGACGCCGAGGTCGCCTGCCCCGACCCGAACTGCCCCACCCGCTTTCGTATCACCCGCACCGGCAAGCGGCGTTTTCGGCACGCCGACACCACCGCCGTTCCCCTGAAGGATCCTGCATGAAGCCCGAACGCATCCTCCTTGCACCCGGCTACGAGATCCCACGCCTGATCCGCGGTGGGTGGCAACTGGCCGGTGACCACGGCGAGGTCGATCCGCAGCGTGCCATCGACGACATGGCAGCCTTTGTCGCCGCGGGTATCGACGCTTTCGACTGCGCCGACATCTACACCGGCGTCGAGGACTTCATCGGCCGCTACCGGGAGCGCGACGCCTCGCTGCGGGTGCACACCAAGTTCGTCCCCGATCTGGCCGACCTGGCCCAGGTGGACGAGGCCTACGTGCGCCGCATCAACGCCCGCTCTCGCCAGCGGCTGCGCGCGCAGACTCTGGACCTGGTGCAGTTTCACTGGTGGGACTACGAGGTGCCCGGCATGCTGCAGGTGGCCCGGCATCTGGTGACACTGCACCAGGAGGGCCTGATCCGCCACGTGGGCGGCACCAACTTCGATTCGGTGCGCACCGAGCAGATGCTCGATGCCGGCGTGCCCCTGGTGAGCATGCAGGTGCAGTACTCGCTGCTCGATCGCCGCCCTGCAGGCGCGCTGTCGGCGCTGTGCGCGCGCAGCCCGGTGCGCCTGCTTTGCTACGGCACACTGGCCGGCGGCCTGCTCACGCCGGCCTGGCTTGATGTACCCGAGCCCGATGTCCTGACCAACCGCTCCCACATCAAGTACAAGCTGGTGATCGACGACTTCGGCGGCTGGAACGCCTTCCAGGATCTGCTGCAGGCGATCGGCCAGAAACACGGCGTCGGACTGTCCGCCGTGGCTACGCGCTGGGTGCTGGACCAGCCCCACGTCGCAGCGGCGATCGTGGGTGCGCGCTACGCCTCGCACCTGCCCGGCCACCTGCAGGTCTTCGACTTCGCGCTCGACGCAGCCGACCGCGCGGCTATCGAAAAGCTTATGTCAGAATGCCCGGGTCCGCAGGGAGACACCTATGCGCTGGAGCGCGATCGCAGCGGTCGGCACGGGCGCATCATGAAATACAACCTAAACAAGATCGAATGATCACCATGAGGAGTTTGCGCATGAAGACGTCGGTTCTCGTCCCTCTGGCCGCTCTGGCGGTGTCCCTTTTCTCCGGTGCTTCGACCTATGCGCAGGCACCCGCCTGCAAGCACACGGTCGGCATGGTGGTCTCTCTCACTGGCCCTGCCGGCCGCTTCGGCCAAGCCGCCTCGAAGTCGGTAGAGATGGCCTTTCGCGACCTGAACGCTGCGGCGGGCAGTACAGGCATCGCCGGCTGCCAGCTGGCCGTCGAACTGCGCGACGCGCAGAGCCAGGGGACGGTGGCCGTGGACCAGGCCCGTCAGCTGGTGGATCTGCGCAAGACGCCGGCCATCATCGGCGGCATCATCTCCTCCGTCTCCATCCCGATCGTCACCTCCGTGACCGCGCCGGCCGGCGTGGTGCAGATCTCGCCCGCCTCGTCCTCGCCCACGCTCACGCGCATGGCGGCCGAGGGCCAGACCAAGGGCTGGTTCTTCCGCACCATCACCTCTGACGCGCTGCAAGGCACCGCTGCTGCCAAGTACGCGCTCGATCAGGGCCTGCGCAATCTGGCCATCATCCACGTGAACAACGACTTCGGCGTGAACATGCTCGCCGAGTTCCGCCGCACTTACGAGGCCTTGGGCGGCAGGATCTCCAGCGTCACGCCGTACAACCAGAGCCAGGCGTCCTACGCCCCTGAGGTGACCCGCGCGTTGCAAGGTGACCCGCCGGCGCTGTACCTGATTGGCTATCCTGGCGACGGCACCACCATCCTGCGCACCTGGATCCAGCAGGGCGGCCCGCAGCGTTTCCTGCTCAATGACGGCCTGAACTCCGCCGACCTGATTCGCGGCGTGGGTCCGCAGTTCCTGAACAACGCCTTCGGCACGTCCTCCGGCACCACGCGTACGCCCAGCACCGAGTACTTCGGCGCCAACTATGCGGCGATGAGCGGCGGCTTCGATGCCAACGCCCCCGCTGCCGACCGTGCCTTCGACGCCGCGGCCATCATGGGCCTGGCCATCGCCAAGGCGGGCAAGTTCGAGGCCGCCGCGATCCGCGACGCGATTCGCGACGTCACCAAGCCCGGCGGCGAGGTGGTGCACGCCGGCCCGCAGGGCTTTGCGCGCGCGCTGCAGCTGATTCGCGAGCGCAAGGCGGTGCGCTATGTGGGCGTGATCGGTCCGGTCGATTTCGACCGCAACGGCGACATCACCGGCCCCTTCCGCCTCTGGCGCATCCAGAACGGCGAGGTCACCACCACCGGCCAGATGTCCGCCGAGGACGTCCAGGCCCTGCAGGCCCGCCTGCCGCGCTGATCGCGCGGTGAGCCGACCTCCCGTCGCCTCCACCCTGCAGACCACCGAGCTGGCTGCGGGGCTGACCATCCCCCGTGTCGTCACCGGCCTGTGGCAGGTGGCCGACATGGAGCGCGGGGGTACGCTGCTCGACCCCGTGCGGGCGGCCCGCGCGATGGGCGAGTACGTCGACGAGGGCTTTTACGCTTTCGACATGGCCGACCACTATGGGTCGGCCGAGGTCATCGCCGGCGAGGCCCTGGCGCAGGGTCATCGTCTGCGCGCCTTCACCAAGTGGTGCCCCGAGCCCGGTCCGATGACCGCAGAAGTGGTGCGGACCGCGGTGCAGCGCGCGCGAGATCGTCTGCGCACGCCGGTGATCGACCTGATGCAGTTTCACTGGTGGCACTTTGACCATCCGCAGTACATCGACGCGATGCGCGAACTGCAGGCGCTGCAGCGCGAGGGCTGGATCCGCCACATCGGCCTGACCAATTTCGATACCGCGCACCTGCGGGTGCTGCTGGCAGAGGGTGTACCGGTAGCGACCAACCAGGTGTGCTGCTCGCTCCTGGACCGACGCGCGCTGGGCGAGATGTCTGCACTGTGCCTGGCCCGGGGCGTGCGCCTGCTGTGCTACGGCACCTTGGGTGGCGGCTTCCTGTCCGAGCGATGGCTGGATGCGCCCGAGCCCGACACGGTGGGTGACTGGAGCAAGATGAAGTACCGCCGCTTCATCGACGCGGTGGGCGGCTGGCGTGCGCTTCAGGGTGTGCTGCACGCGGCGAACCGCATCGCGCGGCGCCATGGCGTGTCCATCGCCAACGTGGCCACGCGTTGGGTGCTGGACCAGCCCGCCGTGGCGGCGGTGATCGTGGGCGCGCGCCTGGGCGAGTCGCAGCACCGCGCGGACAACGCGCGCATCTTCTCCTTTGCGCTTGACGAGGCCGACCGCGCCATGCTGGAGGAAGCCTTTGAGTCCACGCGCGCCATCCCGGGTGACTGCGGCGACGAATACCGACGTCCGCCTTTCCTCACCGCCTCGGGCGACCTCAGTCACCACCTGGCCAGTCTTCCCCAGGTCTGGCCCGCGCGCGCAGTGCCCGGGCGCGCGAACCGCTGGCGCGTGGACAGTGGCAGCGTGTGGGAGCCGCTGGCAGGTTATGCGCGGGCGGTGCGCGAGGGAAATCGTATCCTGGTCTCGGGCACGACCGCGACGCATGGCAGCGACCGCGTGATCGCGCCCGATGACGCGGGCGCGCAGGCCACCTATGTCCTGGACAAGATCTCCGCGAGCCTGCGCGCGCTGGGCGGCACCCTGGACGACGTCGTGCGTACACGGGTCTATCTGGCCGACGTGAACGACTGGGAGCCGGTCTCGCGCGCACACGGGCGCTTCTTCGGTGAGGTGCGACCGGCCAATACCCTGCTGCAGGTGGGCGCCCTGGTGGGCAGCGGTTACCGCGTGGAGATCGAGGCCGAAGCGGTGCTGCAGGAAGAGGCGCCGCCGCCGCAGTGAACCCAAAGCAAACGCCACCTTCAGGGTGGCGTTCTTCATTCTTGGCGCGGCTGGCGGGGATCGAACCCACGACCCTTGGCTTCGGAGGCCAATACTCTATCCACTGAGCTACAGCCGCACGGGGGAGAGGCAGGCATTATCGCCCAAGCCCGTGCCGCAGCCGGGCCCACAGGGGCCCCGGCCTATAATTGCGGGCTGTTCACACCCCAGCTTTGTCATTTCTCGAGGACGTCATGAGCGACAGCACACAGGAAGAAGCCCACACCGGTCCGATCAAGACCCCCAAGCAGCTGCTATGGGCAGCCTTCTTCTCCTTTGTGGCGCCCGTCTTCATCATCATCGGGTTGGTCTATTACGTCGTCTCCGACAGCAAGCCCGCGGGCAGCGCCCAGGCCGAACGCCATGCCCTGGGGGGCTTGACTGCCCAGGACCGAGAGCGCGGCGTGACCCAGCGCCTCACCAAGGTGGGCACCGTTGAAATCCGCGACGCCGCGCGCCCCCTGAAGTCCGGTGAAGAAGTTTTCAAGGCCCAGTGCGCGGCCTGCCACGTGTCTGGCGCCGCTGGCGCGCCCAAGCTGGGTGACGCCGGCGCCTGGGGAGCGCGTCTGAAGACCGGCCTGGAAGGTCTGGTCAATTCCGCCCTCAAGGGCAAGGGCGCCATGGGTGCCCAGGGTGGCGGCGACTTCGACGACATTGAAATCGCCCGCGCCGTGGTCTACCTGACCAACAGCGCCGGGGCCAAGTTCCCGGTGCCGGACCGTCCGGCCGCCGCCGCGACCGCCACCGCCGCCAAGTAAGGCCCCGAGCCGGTCCTCACCCCCCGCCGGGCCCCGGTGCCTGGCGCGCGGTTCGCGCCGGGCTGCGGACGAAGCCGAAGCGCTCCGGCAGATCGCCCTGCCTCGCCTCCTGCGGCGCCCAGCGCCCGCTTTCTACCGCCTGGGCGGCCAGCGCCATGTCCAGGCTGTGCACCAGGCCCAACCCCAGGTCGGTGTCCAGGTACAGGCGCCCGTGTTCGTCCAGCAGGCAGGCCCGCACCTGCGCCGGCCGGCCGCTGTGCGAGCACACCGAGCCGTCGTCCTGCAGCCGCCAGACCCAGGGCGCGGCCTCCAGTTCTACATACACCCGCTGCGGGCCGTTCTGGAAGAACCAGCGACCCTGCGCGTCGCGGTCGTAGTTGCGGTGGATGAACTCGATCAGCTTGTCGTGTCGCAGCAGCGAACCTTTGGCGGTGGGGAACGGGCCTTGGGCCTGTACGCGGTCGTCCCGCATGTACCAGCCGCCGCGCGCGTCCAGTCCCAGCCAGCCGAAGCAGTCTGGCACGTTCGGCCACTTGGCCATCGCCTGGCGCACGATGTCGTCCATGCGACGGATTATCCGGCGGGCGCGCAGGCCCTCAGCGCAGGAAGGCGTCGTAGCCGGTCTTGAGGATCAGGCCCGTCACCACCAGCAGGAACATCCCGCGCACGAAGCCCGCGCCGTGCCGCAGCGCCAGCCGGGTTCCGAGCAGGCTACCCGCCACATTGGCCAGCGCCAGGACCAGCGCGTAGTGCCACCAGACGTGGCCCTTCAGACCAAACAGCACCAGCGCCGACAGGTTGGTCGCCACGTTCAGGAGCTTGGCCGCGGCCGAAGCGTGCAGGAAGTCATACCCCAGCCAACGCACGAACAGGAACACGAAGAAGCTGCCGGTGCCGGGCCCGAAGAAGCCGTCGTAGAAGCCGATCACCGCGCCCAGGGTGCAGGCCGCCCAGCGCTCCCCCGCTGCCGACAGGCGCGGTGCGTGATCGCGTCCGAGTTCCTTCTTCGCCAGGGTGTAGACCAGCACAGACACCAGCACAAGGGGCAGCAGCTTGCGCAGGAATTCGGCCGAGAGGATGGTGACCGCCCAGGCCCCGGCGAAGCTGCCGGCCAGGCCGACGGCGGTGGCCGGCAGCAGGGCGTGCCAGTTCATGGTCACGCGCCGGCTGTACTGGATCGCGGCGATGGCCGTGCCCCATACCGAGGCACTCTTGTTCAAGCCGAGCAGACTGGCCGGCGGCGCCTGCGGGAAGATGGCGAACAGCGCGGGCAGCAGGATCAGCCCGCCCCCGCCCACGATCGAGTCCACGAACCCCGCCAGCAGGGACGCCAGCGCCATCAACAGCAATTCCATACAGCCTGGCATTGTCCCCAAAAAGGCGAAGGCGCCTGGAGGGCGCCTTCGCGTCGGGCCGTATCGTGCGCTGCCCGCTGTCTTGTTCTGTCTTTGTCTCCGAATGTCTCCTCGGACCTCTCGATGTGCCCGCCGGGGCGGACAACGAGTCAGGAAACTGTAACGGGGTTAATGCCCGGCAATATCAGGACTTACCCGGTCCGGCGGCCACCCATTCGGCGGCCTTCTCGGCCAGCATCAGGGTGGGCGAGTTGGTGTTGCCGCTGGTGATGGTGGGCATGGCCCCGGCGTCCACCACCCGCAGCCCGGCCACGCCCCGCACCCGTAGGCGCGAATCCAGCACCGCCATCGGGTCGTTATCTGCCCCCATCTTGGTCGTGCCCACCGGGTGAAAGATGGTGGTGGCGATGTCGCCGGCCAGACGGGCCAGGTCCTCGTCGCTCTGGTACTGGGGGCCGGGGCGCCATTCCTCGGGGCGATAGCGCGCCAGCGCCGGCTGCGAGGCGATGCGGCGCACCACGCGCAGCGAATCGGCCGCCACCTGGCGGTCGTCGTCGGTGCTCAGGTAGTTGGGTGCGATGCGCGGCGCGTCGCGGAAGTCCGCGCTGCGGATCTGCACCGTGCCGCGGCTGCTCGGGTTCAGGTTGCACACGCTGGCGGTCAAGGCGTCGAAGCCGTGGAGCGGCTCGCCGAAGGCGTCCAGGCTCAGGGGCTGCACATGGAACTCGAGGTTGGGCCAGGGCTGGTCCGGCGAGCTGCGCGTGAACGCGCCCAGCTGCGAGGGAGCCATGCTCATGGGGCCACTGCGGGTGAGGGCGTACTCCAGTCCGATGCGCAGCTTGCCCCAGGCGCTGTTCGCCAGCGTGTTGAGCGTGGTCACGCCCTGCACCTTGTACACGGCGCGGATCTGCAGGTGGTCCTGCAGGTTGGCGCCCACGCCGGGCAGGTGCTGGCGCACCGCAATGCCGTGCGACTGCAGCAGGTCGGCCGGGCCGATGCCTGACAGCTGCAGGATCTGCGGCGAACCGATGCTGCCCGCCGACAGCAGCACCTCGCGTCGGGCCTGCGCAGTCACCAGGCCCTGGCCGTTCCACACCTGTGCGCCAGTACACCGCAACCCGCCGTCGGGGCCCGCCTCCAGCTGCAGCTGCTTGACCTGCGCGCCGGTCCACATCTCGAAGTTGGGCCGCCCGTAGCAGGTCGGGCGCAGGAAGGCGCGCGCCGTGTTCCAGCGCCAGCCCCGCTTCTGGTTCACCTCGAAGTAGCCCACGCCCTCGTTGCTGCCGCGGTTGAAGTCCTCGCAGGCTGGCAGGCCCGCCTCCTGCGCCGCCTGGGCGAAGGCGTCCAGGATGTCCCATCGCAGGCGCTGCTTCTCCACGCGCCACTCGCCGCCTGCGCCGTGCAGGTCGTCGGCGCCCTTGTGGTAGTCCTCGTGCCGCTTGAAATAGGGCAGGCAGTGCTCCCAGCGCCAGGTGTCGTCGCCGGTCAGGTCGGCCCACTGCGCGTAGTCGCGCGACTGCCCGCGCATGTAGATCATCCCGTTGATGCTGGAGCAGCCTCCGAGCACCTTGCCCCGCGGGTAGCGCAGCGCGCGCCCGTTCAGGCCCGGCTCGGATTCGGTGCGATAGAGCCAGTCGGTGCGCGGGTTGCCGATGCAGTACAGGTAGCCGACCGGGATGTGGATCCAGTGGTAGTCGTCCTTGCCGCCGGCTTCGATCAGGAGCACGCGCTTGGTCGGATCCGCCGAGAGGCGGTTCGCCAACAGGCAGCCCGCGGTGCCGGCGCCGACGATGATGTAGTCGAAGGTGGGGTCGCTCACTTCGACGTGGGCATGACGAACTCGGCGCCCTTGCCGATGCTCTCGGGCCAGCGCTGCATGATCGACTTTTGCTTGGTGTAGAAGCGCACGCCCTCTTCGCCGTAGGCGTGCATGTCGCCAAACAGGCTCTTCTTCCAGCCACCAAAGCCATGCCAGGCCATGGGCACCGGGATCGGCACGTTGATGCCCACCATGCCCACCTGCACCCGGCG
>CAZUKC010000030.1:0-11453 GCA_964620375.1 uncultured Ramlibacter sp.
CTCGCGGCGCCGGCCCAGGCTGCCGCGGCAGCCATTAACGCCAGATAACCCGACGTGACAACCTACTTCGCCCCGCAAGATGTTGAGGGCCTGATCGAGACCGACGCCGTGATCGTCGGTGCCGGTCCGGTCGGCCTGTTTCAGGTCTTCGAACTCGGCCTGCTCGAGATCAAGGCCCATGTGATCGATTCCCTG
Source organism: uncultured Ramlibacter sp. (assembly GCA_964620375.1). Lineage (GTDB taxonomy): Bacteria > Pseudomonadota > Gammaproteobacteria > Burkholderiales > Burkholderiaceae_C > Ramlibacter. The sequence continues at coordinate 196 of CAZUKC010000030.1, forward strand.
GCCTATCCAGGCGGTCAGCCCATCGAGCTCTATCCCGACAAGCCGATCTACGACATCCCGGCCATCCCGGTATGCACCGGCAAGGAGCTCACCGACGCCCTGCTCAAACAGATCGAACCCTTCGGCGCGACCTTCCACTTGGGCCAGACCGTCACGGTGGTCGACAAGCAGGCTGACGGCCGCTTCCGGATCGAGACCTCCAAGGGCACGCGTTTTCTCACCAAGACCCTCTTCATCGCAGCCGGCGTGGGCGCCTTCGAGCCGCGCACGCTCAAGGTCGAAGGCCTGGACGCCTTCGAGGGCAAGCAGCTGTTCTACCGCGTCAAGAACCCGGCCGACTTCGCCGGCAAGAACCTTCTGATCGTCGGCGGCGGTGACTCCGCCCTGGACTGGACCCTCAACTTCGCCGCCGAGGGCCCGAACAAGGCCGAGAGCGTGATCCTGGTGCACCGCCGCGACGGCTTCAAGGCCGCCCCGGCCTCGGTCGCCAAGATGAAGGAGCTGTGCGAGCAGTACGAGATGCAGTTCATCGTCGGCCAGGTCACCGGCTACGAAGAAAAGGACGGCCGACTCACCGGCGCCAAGGTCACTGGCGGTGACGGCGTCACCCGCGTGGTGCCGACGGACGCCATGCTGGTCTTCTTCGGCCTGTCGCCCAAGCTCGGGCCGATTGCCGACTGGGGCCTGGACATCGAGCGCAAGCAGCTGGTGGTCGACACGGAAAAGTTTTCCACCAACATCCCGGGCATCTTCGCGGTCGGTGACATCAACACCTACCCGGGCAAGAAGAAGCTGATTCTCTCGGGCTTCCACGAATGCGCACTGGCCGCTTTTGCGGCTGCGGCCCTCGTCTTTCCCGAGAAGGGCAAGATCCACCTGCAGTACACCACCACCTCGCCCAAGCTACACAAGGTGCTGGGGGTGGAATCGCCGGTCTTCGACTGAGCGCCGCGCGGGGCTTGCGGCGGGTGAGCGGTGCCTGACGCACTTGCTAGACTCGCCCCATGCTGAAGACACTACCGAATTTGACCAGGGCTGCCGCCGCTGCGGCCCTCCTGTCCTCTCTGGGCCTCGCGCACGCGAGCGAAGCGCGCGCCCCGGCGGCCCCCGAGGCGCAGGACACGGCGGTGGCCTTCAAGTTCACCGCCTCCCACTACGCCAACAGCCGCCAGCCCTCGGGCGTGGACTACAACCTGCGCGCGAACTATGGTTCACATATCGCCTGGATCGGCCGCTACACGCAGGGCAGGGGCGAAGACAACAACGCCATGCAGCAGACCCGTGCCGGCTACGAGCAGGTCATCCCCATGGCCTTTGGCCAGATCACGCCCTCGCTGCAGGCGGCCTCGGGTGGCTTTTGGCTCGGCGGCTTCACCGCGCAGATCGGTAAGCCGCAGCTGTATGCCATCGTGGGTTTTGCACGCAGCAATCTGCGCCCCTACTACAACCTGAACTTCGACCCGAATGACGCGGTCACCCTGGGCTTCGGCATGCGCCTTCCCGACAAGGCCCTGCTGTCCGCGTTCGTGGTGCGAGACGACCGTCTGTCCACCGGTCAGACTGTGGGACACCTGGTGTGGCGCAAGGAGATCGGCGAGGGCCAGCGCCTGACGGTCGACCTGGGCCGCAAGCAGGGCCGCCCCGATGCCCAGTCGGACTCGATCAGCGGCAACATGCTGTCCGTCGCCTACGATCACCGCAACCTCTTCGCCCGGGTCACGCGTGACCGCAAAGTCAACTTCACCCAGAACGACCAGACGCGCGTTGCGGCAGGATTCCGGTTCTGAGGTTCTGAACCGCCAGCCCCAACGAAAAAGCCCCCGCATCACTGCGAGGGCTTTGGTGTTTTGGCTCCCCGACCTGGGCTCGAACCAGGGACCTACGGATTAACAGTCCGGCGCTCTACCGACTGAGCTATCGGGGAACAAGCCTGCGATTATAGCCTGAAATCTTCCAGCTCAGCGCTCACGGCTGCTCAGCGTCCGCCCTCGCCCACCAGCGCATACGGCGCCCAGTACGCGGGATGCGCGAACTGCGGCAGCTTCATCGTCTGAAGCATGGCTTGGCGCAGCGCCTCGGCCCGTCGCAGAGCCGGGTCCTTCTGGTAGGCCGCAAAGGTCTCCGTGGTCAGCAGCGTGGCGCTTTCGGACTCGACCGACCAGTGGGTCACCAGCAGGCTGCGGCTGCCCGCAAAGAAGAAGCCCCGCGCCAGACCGGTCAAGGCCTCGCCGGCGCGACCGTCCGCACCCGCGGTATTGCACGCGGACAGCACCACCCAGTCGGCATTGAGCTTCAGGGACAGCACGTCCTCCAGGGTGAGCAGGGGTGAGTCACTGGGATTCGCGGTCGACGCCATCGCCAGCGCAGGCTGGTTCAGGTTGGGCAGGTCACCGGCCAGCAGGCCGTGGGTGGCAAACACCACCACCTGCTTGCGGGCCAGTTGACCTGTCGCGCTGCTTTGGAGCACCGACTGCCGGGTGGCCTGCGCGCCCAGGAGCACGTCCTGCTCCGGATTCGCGCCCAAGATCCGGGCCAGCTTCAGCACTTCGTCTCGCGTTTCCGGCAACGGCAGCAGCTTGCTGTAGGTCAAGTAGGTGTCCGGATCCAACACGTGACGCGCGGTCAGGTCGGCCGTCCGCAGGGAAACCGTCGAACGCACCACCGTGCCCGCTGGCGCGGCGGCCACCTGGGGCGCGGCCTTGGGGTCGAATGACGGGTCACCCCAGGCGATGAGCGGCTGCGTACCGCTCGCCGCCTGGCCCAGGCGCTTGAGCGACAGCCAGCCGTTGGCCGTCGGCACATAGGTCACCGCCATATCCCGCACCAGCCAGGGCGCCTGGGCCGGATCGCGCCCGGCGTAGGCGCTCTTGACCAGCACGGCCAGCGGCAGCTTGGCCAAGGCCCCGGAGCCCGCGACGATCAGGTGCTTCTTGTCGGCCATGGTCGACTCAAAAGGCGCCAGCAACTCCCGGTACAGGCGATGCGAGCCCGCGTAGTCGAATGCGGGCGCACGCGCGCCCAGCTCGGCCACATCCAGGGTCTTGCGCAGCTGGTCTACCAGACCATGGGTCTGTCGGTCCGTCAGGGCCGAGACATGGAATTGAACCGTTCCTCGCGCATCGATTGCCCACACAAAGGTCTTGTCGTCCAAGGGCATGACCGACACGAACAGCTCATCGGGCTTGATCAGCTTGGCAATGTCGGCCGGCGTCGGCGCACGGGGCTGAATCAACTGGAAGTACTCGGGGTAGCGCTTGCTGATCTCGGCCTTGTAGTCCCGCCGGGCCGCCTCGAGCTCGCGCATGCGTTTGCGCATTTGCTCGACCACCTGCGGATTGCGCCGGCGGTCGTCCTCGGTCGACTGGGTCGTGATGTAGCTGGTCAGTGTGGCGATCTCGTTCTTGGCGTCCTGCTCCTGCCGAATGATGGCGGCTAAGCCGGGAATCGTGACGCCCGCGCGCACGGCGGCATCCGACAAGGCTTGCTGCACCGATGAAGTGCTGAGCAAATCGGCCACCTGGAACAGGATCTCGGCGTCCTGGCGTTGGGTCTGTGCAGTCCCCGCCAGCAGCTGCATATAGCTTTGCAGGATGTATTGCTTGGCCTTGCGCTGAAAGGCGTTTTCGACGAAGTCACCCGACAGCGATTCCGGTGCGGTGAGGTTTTTCACTGCCTGGTCGAACTCGACCCGCGCCGCGGCAGCCCCATCGGTCTGCCACAGCGCCATCGCATACATGCCGCGGACGGAGGCGGTGTGGTAGTGCGTCGGTCCATAGGTGTCGACATGCCACTGCAGCGCGGTGCGCAGCACACGCATGGCGGGCTCGATCTGCTTGCTCTTGAGGTAGACGTATCCCTGTAGCAGGCCCATGTCCGTGCTCTTGGAGTCTGGGTTTACACGCAGGCGTTCCTGATGCATCTCGTCCAGCAGGACCTTCGCCTGCTCCCACTGGTCGTTGCCCGCGAGCGCCATCAAGGACCGCTGCTTGGCAAACAACCAAAGCGGCGACCCCTTTTGGTAGCCACGCCCGAGGACGATCCTCTCGCTGCGGTCGGCAAAAAGCAGGGCGTCCTTGTACTGGCCGGTCGCGACATAGAGGTCGGCGGTCCGGTTGTAGAAACCGAACAGCAGGTCCTCGGTGATGCCCAGGGAGCGGGCCAGCTTGTTCGTCTCCCGCAGGGTCCACTCGGCGTCGGCGTACAGCCCGGCGTTCGTCTGGTGCATGGCCAGATCGGCCATGGCCACCATGGCGCTGATCTGACCCAAGGTCCTCCAGGACTCCACGGTGACCAGCCCCATCTGCCGCAACAAGACCTGGCTCTTCTCGACGGCTTGCTTGGAGGTCTGGATACCTTCACCCCACTTGCCCACACGCATCAGGTAGCGCGACTTGGTGGTGAGGAAATCCGTTTCAGCCCGCGCCACTTGGAAGGGCGCATCGCCCTGCAACGGTATCCGCTTGAGATCGTAGCGGACCAGGTTCTCCGCCTCGGCCAGGAGGCGATTGGCCTCTCTGAGGTTGCCGTCCATGGAGTGATAAGCCGCCAGCGTCGTCCGCAGCCGTACCGCCAGGGGCGGCCAGCGTGTCTGCGTGAGCAGTTCCTGGCCTATCTTGTAGGCCTCGGACCTACGCTCGGTGCCAGCCAGGGTCTCCATCAGAGCCCACCGGCCTTCCACCGGTTCGACCAGCAGCCACTCACGGGCGTTCTTTTCCATGAACGCGACATCCCCCAGCCGCAAGGCCGCCAGGTTCTTCTGCCGGTGCAGTTCGGACCTTGCCTGGTTCAGCGCCGACGGGTCGATCGGCCGCGCCAGCACCTCCCGTAGCCTGGCGGTCTCGGCGGGCGAGAGGTTGTTCCCGAGGCTGACGTCCGGGTGGGCCCAAGCCGCCCAGGACATCACCAGCGGCAGCAGCACCAGGGCTGCCCGACGCAAGAATCTTGAAGCGATCATCATTCGACCTCCAGTCGCAGCTCGCGCTCGGCCACGCGTTGCTTTTCATCCATCACCTGCAGGGTCAGGCGGTGCCGACCGGGCGGGATGCTGGCGTTGTCCAGGGTGAACCCGTCCCGAGTCACTTTCACGAAGCCGGTGAGGCGGTTGGTGATGTCGATCTTCAAGGCGCCGTACATCACCTTGAAGGTCTGCGGGTCGATCGCGGCGTCCGCCTGGCTGCGGAACATCACCGCGATCGGGAACGGGGCCTTGACCCGCAGGTTGGTCGCCAGTTCCGGCTTGAGAATGTCGATCTGTGGGACCGCCGCACGGGGTCGCAAGGCGGGCGGCTCGTTAAAGCCCTCCTCGCCGCGGAACCGGCGCGCCTCCTCGGCGGTGACCAGCCAGCCCGCGGGCGCATTGGCCAGCGCCTGCGGACCTGCGGCAGGACCTGCGGCAGGTACGCTCGCCAACTGGGCGGCTGCACCGCTGGCCGCCAGGGCCCAGGCACACAGGGTCAGGGCCCCTTTACCTCGGGTGCGCCATGGGATGGGCAGTCGGGTGGGCAATTGGATGGGGTTCATCGGACCTCCTCGATCGACAACAGGGCGGCGCCATAGGCATCGGAACACAGCGGGTTGCTCTGGCGGGCGGCAGCGGTCTGGCACGCTTGGCTCACCACCATCTGCGAGGTGGTCATGAGCGCGCCCAGACGCGCACGGCCACTCGCGTCATTGAGCGAGGACACGAAAGGCCCAGCCTTGCGCCCACCCAAGGCGGTCAGGTCCCGCGGGGCATCGGTCACCAAGACCAGCAAGCTGTCCTTGCCCGCCGGCCCGGCGGCCCGGGCCCGCCAATTCGGTCGCGGCAGCTGTACGGTCTGCCCTGCCTCGATCCGGTTGTTCTGGTCCAGATCGTTGGGAAACAGCAGGTACAGCGACTGGTTGTCGGAACCCGCCAGCGCAACGTACAGGAAGCCGGCGCGCTCGGACTTCACCGAGAACTCGAGGAAATCCTGGCCAATCACCAGCCTGTCCTTGGTCGGTGTGACCGTCACGCGACGCTTGGCATCGCGCTGCTCGAACAGCTGCTGCAACGCCTGCTCGCCCGACAGTGCGGCGGGCACCGGTGTAGTGGTCGTTACGGAGGCCACCGCCGCCGGCCCTTGGGCCAGCAAGGCCTGAGGCTGGCTGAACCAGGCGGGCACGAAACCGCTGTTGCCATTGAGCACCAGATGGTGGGGCTTGAAGTTCGCGTCGTTGGCCATGCGCTGTTCGATCTTCTGCTGCGCGCACTGCCGGATCTCCTCGATGGTGATCGCCCCCGAGTTGTCCAGGTCCTTGGCATCACGCAACATGCAGTCACGCATGAACTGCGTGGCCAGTCCGCCCTTGAGCTCGTCATCGAAACTGATCTCGTTGTCGCGAGAGGCGCTCAGATGGATGATGTCCTGCGGCAGGGCCCCGGTGCGGGTGGCCTCGACCAGTAGGTTGCGGGTCTTGACATTGACCGGCCGCCCGCAGGCCTCAGAGAGGTTGGAGAACTTGGGCCGCAGCAGCCCCTCGTCGTTGGCGTTGCTAAACCCGCGCGTGCGCAGCGCGCCGGGTGTCTGGGCCTGCGCCACGCCGCCGGAGTGACAGGCGTCGTACATCACGAAGAGCTTGTCGGTGCGCTCGGTGATCGTCTTGAGCAAGTCGGCCATCTCGCGGTTGGTGAGGGTGCCGCTGGCGCCGCCGTCGTAGGCCAGCAGGGCCTCGACGCAGCCGCCCGCCGCCGCGTCGTTGAAGCGGGTGCCGTGGCCAGAAAAGTGGATGAACACCCGGTCCCCCTCCTGCACCCGACGGGTCAGGTCGCTCAGGGCCGCACGGATGTTGTCGCCCGTGGCCTGCTCGTCTTGCAGGTAGCGGATATTGCTGTCGGGCACCTGCATCGCGTGGGCCATCTGCGTGGCCGACTCCCTGTCGATGCGGGCACCCGGCAGCGGTGGCGTGGCCGCATCGGCGTACCGGCTGATGCTGATGATCAGGGCATGGCGGTTGACCCTGGCCGGCGCGCCGCGCACCCCCAGGGTCAGGGCGGTGTTGCCCGCCGCCTCGCGGCCGCTGCTCATGCCGGACACGCGCGAGGCGCCAGCCGTCCAGTTCAGACTGCTGGCCCGTACCCAGCCCTGGATCGCCGCGCCGTCGACGGTCGCCACCAGGGCCCAGCCGCCTTCGGAGCTGAGCAGCCTCAGCGAGGCGCCTGCGGCCAGGCTGGACAGCACCGGGGCGGAGGCGAGCTTGTCACCCCGCAGCTCGGTGCTGCGCAGGGCGGTCAGCACCTGGCCCGGCGGTGCACTTTGGCCCAGGGCCAGGCATGGCGCCAGCAGCGCCCCACACAGGAGCGTGACCAGGTATTGCCTCAGCGATCGGGTTGTTCTCATGGGTTACCTAACGTCGGTCTGCAGTCGTTCGTTGTTGTAGAGGGTCGCGCTATCTGCCAATGCGGCCTGCGCCAGCTCCTGGCGTCCGGCACCTGGCGCCAGCTCCTGCAGTCGGCCGCAGCGGTCTGCGACCCGACGCAAGGCCGCCTCGAGCGCGGGGCGCGCCGCGTGCAGCGAGGCCGCAGGGCCGACCACGGATGCGACGCGCGCCAACTCGGGCCAGTGCAGGTCGTCGGCGTTCTGGCGGCCCAGGTCGACGACCACCACCCGGCAGTCGGGCGCATGGCGCTCCAGCGCGTCGATCAGCCGGTCCAGTGCGTCGTCCAGCCACGGGGCCTGACGCTGCCAGGACCAGATCGCCAGCGCTTGCGTCGCCGGCGGTGGTGAGCACCAGTACTGCCGCCGCAGGTGGGACCAGACCCGCAAGACCGCCAGGAACACCAGTGCCAAGCCGGCGGCCAGGTGCAGGTCGATGAAGACCGGCAGGCCGTTGAGGCTGAGGTAACTCACCCCGATCAGGCCGGCCGGGAGGATCAGCAGCGCGGGCGCCAGCGAGCTCACGCTCTTGAATTGCACCCAGACCGCCAAACCGATGCACAGGCCGATGGCCAGCACGGCCTGCAGCCAGGTCGGCAGCTCCCGTGGAAGCCGCTGGTTCAGGGCGTTGTCCAGCGCGATCGCCAGCGAGTCGACGCCCGCATGCATGCTGGACAGCGGTGTGCCATGGATGTCGTGCAAGCTGGGCGCGGTCGAACCGATGAGCACGACCTTGCCGGCAAAGTCGGGCACGCCCTTGCGGCGCTGGCCGGCCTCCGCCTGCTCGAACACGTCGGCGAAGGGCACATAGGGATGGGCCTGCGGCGCGCGCGGCCAGACGATCAGTGCATCCTGCGACGCCGAGCGCACCCGCGCCATCACCTCGGGGTAGGCGGCAGGTTCGACGGCGCGCACTACGCTCAGGGGGAGCGACTGAATGGCACTGCCATCGCTCAAGGTCTCGAGGTAGCGGTAGCGGCGCAGAACGCCATCGGCGTCCACGTAGCCGTTGTTGAACCCGAGTCGGCCCGCCGCGACCGCGGGCAGGGCTGGCGGGATCAGGGCCACCGTGACCGGCGCTACAGCCTCGCGCCCGGGCGTATCGACCCAGAGCGTGGGCAGGGCCGATTGGGTGACCTGACTGCGCTTGTCGTTCAGGGAGGGCAAACGCACGATGGGAAAGTGGCTGTGAGCACTGCGCGAAACCGCCTCGTTGAAGGCGGCATCGCCACCCGGGCTGATCCGGTCGGCATCGGAAAACAGAATGTCCCAGACCACCGCGGCGGGCTGCTGCGACTCGATGTGTTCCAGCACGGTGGCCAGCGTGTCCCGCGGCCAGGGCCAGCGACCGAACTCCGGGCTCATGCGAGCCAGCGAGGATTCGTCGATGTCGATGATCACGATGCGCGGGTCCGGCGCTGGCACCACCAGTCGGGCTCGCACCATGGCGTCATAGGTGGAGTGGGTCAGACCGCCCGTGAGCTTGAGCACCATCACGTCCAGCAGCACCCAGACCGCGAACACCACCACCAAGCTCCAGGTGACCCGCCGGGCGGGCAGCGCCCCCAGCGTGAAGGCCACTGCCTGTTGCCATTGCCGGATCCGCTGCACGTCGAGGGTTCCGGGCTCAGTCGAGATTCACGATACGCACCCGCCGGTTCTCGGCGGCGAAGGGGTCGCTCGTGTTGGCCAGCTCCGACGAGCCCTTGCCCACTGGAGCGAGCCGATTGGCCCGCACGCCACGCACCGCCAGGAATTCGGAGACGGCCTGCGCGCGCTGCTCACTGAGCTTGCGGTTGTAGTCCTCCCGGCCCTTGGCGTCGGTGTGACCCTCAATGGCGAAACGGGAATCGGCCAGCTCGGGAGACTGCAGGGCCTGCGAGAGGTTGGCCAGGGCCTGCTGGCTCTCCGGGCGCACGCGGGCGGAATTGAAGTCGAATTGAATCAGCAGAGACAGGGAGGGACGGGGTGCGGATGCAGTTGCGGATGCGGGTGCGGCTGCGGGCGCCTCGGCGGCTGCCGTTGCCGCGGATGAAGCGGGCTCGGCCGCATTGCTGCTGGCGGTCGCAGGGGGCGCGGCTTCCACCGCGATATTGCGAAGCCCGCGCACGCGCGGCGACTTCAGTTGCTCGATCATTTGGTCGGCGGTGGGCGCAGCCGCCTGTGACCACGCGGGGCTGGCCGCAAACCAGCAGGCCAGGACCAGCAGCCCTAGAAATGGACGTGTCATCGCGATCACCTCCGCTTGTACCTCTGTGCGTAGTTTACGCGGGCACACAGCGGATCTTGCGCCTCGCGCGGGCTGTGATGCTAGAGAGGCTTCGTAGCGGAAAGTACTCAAAATAAGTATCGTTAGCGGGAAAAACAGGAACCCGGTAAGCCCTTGATAGGCGCACTGGCCAAACGCTGCTTGCGATCTCCGCCCCGCGGACGGTGCCCCATCAACCCGCCGCAGCGCCGAAGCCGCCTCCGCCCGGCGTGTGGATCTCGAACACGTCGCCCGCCTGCATCTGCACCTGGCCGATATGCCCCAGCGCCTCCCCGGTGCCGTCGGCCCGTGTCACCCGGTTGATCCCGGGCTGCCCCGCGTCGCCGCCGGCCATTCCGAAGGCCGGGTGCGTGCGTCCGTTGGACAGGATGCTCGCGGTCATGGGCTCGAGAAAGCGTATCCGCCGCACGGCGCCATCACCGCCCCGCCAGCGCCCGCCACCGCCCGAACCCGCACGGATCGCATAGCTTTCCAGTCGCACCGGAAAACGAAACTCCAGCACCTCCGGGTCCGTCAGACGCGAGTTGGTCATGTGGGTCTGCACCACCGAGGTCCCCGCAAAGCCACCGACCAGACGTCCCTGCGCATCGAACTCGCCGCCTGCACCACTGCCCCCAGCGATGGTCTCGTAGTACTGATGGCGCTCGTTGCCGAAAGTGAAGTTGTTCATCGTCGGCTGGCTGCTGGCCATCACGCCCAGTGCGCCGAACAGCGCATTGGTGATGCAGCTGGAGGTTTCCACATTGCCGGCCACCACCGCGGCGGGCGGGTTCGGATTGAGCATCGAGCCCTCGGGAATGATCACTTCCAGCGGCTTCAGGCACCCCGCATTGAGCGGGATGTCGTCGTCCACCAGCGTGCGAAACACGTACAGCACCGCCGCCATGCATACCGCTCGCGGGGCGTTGAAGTTGTTCGGCAGCTGCGCGCTGGTACCGGTGAAGTCGATCTGCGCCGCGCGGCGCACCGGATCCACCCGCACCGCCACCTCGATGCGCGCGCCGTTGTCCAGGGGCAGAGAAAAGCGCCCGTCACGCAAACGCGTGATCACCCGCCGCACCGACTCCTCGGCGTTGTCCTGCACATGCTGCATATAGGCCTGCACCACCTCCAGGCCGAACTCCTCCACCATCCGACGCAGTTCCTGCGCGCCCTTCTCGTTGGCGGCGATCTGCGCCTGCAGGTCGGCCAGGTTCTGCGATGGGTTGCGCGCCGGGTACGCGCCGCTGCGTAGCAGCTCGAGAATCGGCCCCTCTCGCAGCTGACCGCCCTCCACCAGCTTGAAGTTGCGTATCTGCACGCCCTCGTCCTCGATCTTCTGCGAGAACGGCGGCATTGATCCAGGCGTGGTGCCGCCCACGTCGGCGTGGTGCCCGCGCGAGCCCACATAGAACACCGGCTGTGGGTGGTCCTGCAGGTAGACCGGCGTGATCACCGTGATGTCCGGCAGGTGGGTGCCGCCGTGGTAGGGGTCGTTGAGCACGTACACGTCGCCGGGCCGCATCCGCCCGGCGTTATCCCGGATCACCGTCTGGATGCTCTCGCCCATCGACCCCAGGTGCACGGGCATGTGAGGCGCATTGGCGATCAGCTGC
>CAZUKC010000031.1:0-11361 GCA_964620375.1 uncultured Ramlibacter sp.
GATCTCGGCCTGGGTGCAAAGCCGCAGATCGTCTTTCTCGCAGGCGGGCGTGAAGCGGCGGAAGGTCGCGGGGTAACGCTTGTAGTAGGCTGGTCCATGGCTGCCCAGCTGGTGCATCACCACGAACAGGTTGCCACGCGCATCGGCCAGCACCCGGTCCATTCCGTGTAGAAGCACCGCGTCCATGCACTGACCCTCAGGGCACAGACCTTCGATCTGGGCCTTGGCCAGGTTCACCGTCGGCAGACCGTCGCATACGCCCTTGCAACCGGACTGGTTGTCGCGCCACTGCACCTGAAAGCCCGCCCGTGCCAGCACGTTCAGCAGGGATTCATGGGTTCGGATCCGGTCTTCGTCGTACTCGCGCCGCCCGAACGGCGAGAACATGCAGGGCAAAGACACCTCGGTGGAGGTGCCACAGGGGGTGACCCGCGGGAAGTTCACCACGTCGCGGGCTGCCAGCTCGGGCGTGGTCTCGCGCTCGTAGCCATTGAGCGAGAAGTTGCGCGCGCGCGCCGTCTCGCCGACCACCAGAACAAACAGCGTGGGCCGCTGGCGCTGTGCCCAGGCTGGCGCCATCGTCGCATCCGCTGCGACCACGGTGCGTGCGACGGCGGTGCCGGGGCGCCGCCCCCAGGCGTTACCCGCCAGAGCCACCACCACGTTGCCCGGCGTCACGAGGTGGCGTACTTCCTTGTGATTGCGCATCAGCGACGCGAAGTCTGCGAACACCGGCAGGATCGCGGCCACCCCCAGCACCGCGGCGCCCGCCATCCAGGCCAGGCGCACCGCCAGCGCTCGCGACCAGGCCCGGGGCTGTAGCCTCGGCCACCAGAGGGCCGCCGCCGGGAGCACGCCCCACAGCAGCACCTGTCCCACCATGTGCAGGCTGACCAGCTCGATCGCCTCGTCGTAATGCGTGGTCAGGATGTTGCGCAACATCGCCCGGTCCAGATAGATCGCGTAGCGATCCATGTAGTAGGCGGCCAGCACCCCGACGACGACCACCACCGCCAGCAGGGGGCGCACGGTGCGGCGCGTGGCCAGCGCGCCGAGCACCAGAAAGTACAGGGCCCCCACCAGCAGGGCCAGGGCCGCGACGAACCCGATGTCCCGCAGGCTGCCCAGTTCACGTCCCGCCGCGGCCGCGCGCCAGAACGGCCCGTTGGCCACGGCCAGCAGGTAGACGATGGCCAGGGCGACCAGAGCTTCGACAGACAGCAGGGGACGGTGCCAGCGCATCCTGGGAGCTTGCCTGCGGCTGACTTAAGGGTGACTTACGGACCCGCGGCGCTCACGGGAAAAGCGCTAAAATACGAAGCTTTGCCTCGCACACCCCCCGCCTGCGCGGCCCAACCTGCAGTCCTCACCCCATGAAAATCGCTCAAGAAATCCGCGCCGGCAACGTCATCATGCAAAACGGCGCCCCCTGGGTGGTCCTCAAGACCGAATACGCCCGCGGTGGGCGCAACGCCGCCACCGTGCGCATGAAACTCAAGAGCCTGCTGGCCAACCAGGGCACCGAGATCGTCTTCAAGGCCGACGACAAGATGGACCAGATCGTTCTGGACAAGAAGGAGTGCACCTACTCCTACTTCGCCGACCCGATGTACGTCTGGATGGACGCCGAATTCAACCAGTACGAGGTCGAGGCCGAGAACATGGGTGACGCCCTGAACTACCTCGAAGACGGCATGGCCGCCGAAGTGGTGTTCTACGACGGCAAGGCCATCTCGGTCGAATTGCCCACCAGCGTGGTGCGTGAAATCACCTGGACCCTACCCGCCGTCAAGGGCGCCACCGCTGGCAAGGTCCTCAAGTCCGCCAACACCGCCCCCGGCTTCGACATCGGCGTGCCAATCTTCGTAGCCCAAGGCGACAAGGTCGAAATCGACACCCGCACCGGCGAATACCGCCGCCGCGTCTGATCCCCTGGCGGGGCCGCCCCCGCCTCGGGTACAAGAAAGGCTCCTGCGGGAGCTTTTTTTATGACCTTCGACGTCGCGCTGTTTCCCGTCCCCTTTCGCATGCAGCCTGGGCTCGCACGCCTGCCGGACGACGCCGCGCACCTGAACGCCCTGTCGTCCGAGCACCCCTTGTTCCAGGAGAAGCAGAAGGTGCTGCAGGCGGGGCAGTCACGCCATGCGGTGGCCGGCTTCGATCCCGGCCCCGCGCTGGCCGCGATTCACCGGCAGGCGCGGGCGCAGGGCATCGCCCACGCGCTGGAGTCCGACACGCCACCCGAACTGGCCTTCGAGGAAGACCTCGTGGTGCTGGACGGCGACAGCGGCACCCTGCCCTGGCTGTGCGTGTGCACGCCCTCGCACTGGGCACCCGAGGACAAGCTGGGGCTGCCGCTGGGCGCAGTGCACGCCCCAGTGGCCGACAGCGCAACGCTCCAGTCCGCCTCGCATGCCCTGGTGGCCCTGGCCACTGGGGGCGGCCGCTGGGAGCGCCATGTCTGGACCCTCAGCCCGAGCCCGCGCCACGACCAGCATCCCCAAAGGCAGCCGGTCACGCCCTGGCCCGCCACGCAGGACCCCGAGGCCTTCGCCGACAGCTGCTGGCTGCGCACCGAGCGCCAGACCTTCTTTCCCGTGGGGGGCGGCACGCGCCAGTCGATCTTCACCATCCGCGTGCAGCTGCAGCCCCTGCGCCAGGCCGTGGACACCGTGGACAAGGCGCAACGCCTGCATGACAGCCTGGCCTCCATGAGCGACGCTGTCCTGGGCTACAAGGGCCTGGCCCCCGCCCGCCCCCGCTTGCTGGCGTGGCTGGCGAGGCACGCTGCGCGATTGCGCTGACAATCCGCCCATGGAGTCGACACACAACCTGCACGCCCGCCGCCTGGCCGATGCCTGGGCGACCCTGAGCGCCCACTCTGACCGCGGGCACACCCTGGAGGCCGACGCTACGCGACTGGCCTTTGCCGACCCGGAGTTCCTGATGCGGCGCGAGACCCGCGGCATCCGCTTCCAGTTGGAGTGGCTCAAACCCGACCTGGAGCAGCAGCAACTGGGCATCGAGAACACCATCGTCGTCTTTGGCAGTGCGCGATTTCGCAGCCAGACCGAGGCCGACGCGATACTGCAGGCGGCCCAGGCCAGCGGCGACGAACACGCCATCGCCCAGGCCCGTGTGCTGGCTCGCAACGCACGCTATTACGAAGAGGCGCGCGCCTTCGGCGGCTGCGTCGCCCGTTACAGCGCGAACAAGGCACCGGCCGACCAGGTCTTCATCTGCACCGGCGGGGGCCCCGGGATCATGGAAGCCGCCAACCGCGGGGCCCACGAGGCCGGTGGCCTCAGCGTGGGTCTGTCCATTGCCTTGCCCATGGAACAAGGCACCAACCCCTACGTCACGCCGGCCCTGTCCTTCCGCTTCCACTATTTCGCTCTGCGCAAGATGCACTTCATGATGCGTGCCAAGGCCCTGGTCGCCTTTCCCGGCGGCTTTGGCACCCTGGACGAACTCTTCGAAGTCATCACCCTGGTGCAGACCCGCAAGGCCAAGCAGGTGCCGATCGTCCTGTTCGGATCCGACTACTGGAAGCGCCTGTTCAACCTCGAGGTGCTGGTAGAGGAAGGCGCCATCTCACGCGACGACCTGGCCCTGTTCCAGTACGCCGACGACCCCGAGCAGGCCTGGCGCCTGGTGCGCGAGTTCTACGGCCTGACAGCCTGAACCTGTCTGCCGTTCACTGGGCGTCCACATGTCCGCGCAGGCGCGCGGCCAGCGGCGCGCTCACCCCGACCGCAGTCCCCACCAGCCAGAACACGCCGGCGGCCCCGACCACGGCACCAGCAGCCCCGAACAGGAGCGGCATCAGCACGCTGGACGCGTTGATGGACATCAGGCGCAGGCCCAGGGCTTCGCCGTGCCGGTGGACCGGTGTGATCTGATGCAAGGTGCTCATGACCATGGGCTGCACCGCACCCAGCGCGACCCCCAGGGTCACCGAGCACAGGCCCATGGCCAGCGGCGCATGCACCAGCGGGTACACCGCAAACACCAAGGCGGCACTGCCCATGGACACCACCATCACCTGCCACTCGCGCAGCCGCGACGCCAGCAGCGGCAGCACCATCCGCACCATCGTTGCCGCCACCGCAAAGGCGCCCATGATGGAGCCGATCACCGACGCCGACAAGTCGTGCTCGTGACCCAACACCGGCACCAGGAAGGTGTGCACGTCCCAGCAAAAGGACACCACCCAGTTCACCAGCAGCAGACGACGAAAGCCAGGTTCGCGCATCAGGCTCCAGGCCGTGGCCCGTGGCGCGTTTTCGGGAGACGGCACTGCCGGCATGTCACGCGCGGTGCGCACCCAAAGCCAGGCGACCAGCGGCATCAGCGCCATCATCAGGAAAGCCTCGCGAAACCCCGCGCCGTCGATCAGGAGGCCCGCGGCAAAGGGGCCCAGGAAATTGGACACTGCGGGACCGATTGCCAGCCAGGAAAAGGCCTGGCGCAATTCGGTCGGTCCCTCGGCGATACGGCCCACATGCCGCTGCAGCGCGATGACCACCGCGCCGGTCGACGCACCCGTCATGATGGCCGCCACGCACAGCACCGGGAACACCGGCCAGATCGCGGCCAGCCCCGCACCCGAGCTCGCCACCAGAACGGCCAGGCCCACCGGCCGGCGCAGCCCGTGGCGGTCGACGAACCGACCGGCGGGCAGGGCCAGGAAGACGTTGGCCAGCGCGAACAGCGACAGCAGCACCCCCACCGCCGCAGCGCTATAGCCTTCTCGCAAGGCCAGCAGCGGCGAGGCCATGCGCATACCCGCCATGCAGGCATGCAGAAACACCTGTCCGAGGATCAGACGCGCGAGCTCGCCTGAAAATCCCATGGCCGATCAGGCGTCCGGCTCGTCGTGGGGATCGTCCGCCGACGGCAGCAACGCCTGGGCCTGGGCCTCGGGCAGCGCCTCCACACCCTTGAGGGCACGGCGCATCTGGCGTGCCCGTGTGTCGGCCTTGTCCAGGGTGTCGGCGGCCTTCTGCACCTGGTCCTTGATCCGGACCACCCATTCGCCGTAACGCTCGAATTCGGTCTTGACCGCGCCCAGCACCTTCCACACCTCGGAGGCCTGCTCCTGCAGGGCCAGGGTGCGAAAGCCCATGTGCAAGCTGTTCAACATCGCCAGCAGCGTGGTCGGGCCCGCCAGCGTCACCCGGTACTCGCGCTGCAGCGAATCCATGATGCCGGGGCGCCGCAACACCTCGGCGTACAGGCTTTCCACCGGCAGGAACAGGATCGCGAAGTCGGTGGTGTGCGGCGGCGCCACGTAGGCCTCGCTGATCGTCTTGGCCTCGTGGCGGATGCGGCCCTCCAGCGCACGCGCCGCGGCGTCTGCGGCGTTGGCGTCGGCACGGTCATGGGCCTCCAGCAGGCGCTCGTAGTCCTCGCGCGGAAACTTCGCGTCAATCGGCAGCCACACCGGCGCACCGTCGTCGCTGCGCCCCGGAAAGCGCACCGCGAAGTCCACCCGCTGCCCGCTGTGAGGCTTGGTCTCCACCTGCTTGGCGTACTGTTCGGGCGTCAGCACCTGCTCCAGCAGGGCCTCCAGCTGCACCTCGCCGAACATGCCACGCGACTTCACGTTGGTCAGCACCCGCTGCAGATCGCCCACGCCCTGGGCCAGCGTCTGCATCTGCCCCAGCCCCAGATGCACCTGGTCCAGCCTGTCGGCCACCTGCTTGAAGCTCTCGGTAAACCGTGTCTCCAGCGTCGACTGCAGCTTCTCGTCCACCGTCTGGCGCATCTCGTCGAGCTTGGCGGCATTGGTCTGCTGCAGCAGCGCCAGTTGCGCCTCCAGCGTGGCCCGCACCTCCGAGAGACGCCGCGCGTTGGCATCACTGAGCGACTGCAGCTGCTGCGCCAGGGTGTCGGCCAGGCCCTTTTGCATCAGCGCGAGCTGCTGTCCGAAGGCGTCGATCTGCGCGTTCTGCGTGCGTGTGGCCTCGCCCGCCTGCCGCACCAGCGCCTCCTGGAAGCTGGTGAAGCTGTGGGTCAGCTCCTGGCGTGCCCCGCGCGACGACTCGCTGATCTCGCGCCGCAGCTCGCGCTCGAGCCGCTCGTTGGCCTCCATCAGCTGCTGCTTGAGCCCCGCGTCCGCCGAGGGGGGCCGCCGCAGCAGCAAGACCCCCAGCAGGACGAGGTGGGCCACCGCCAGGGCGACCAGGATCCACAGGGCGAGACTCAAGCCTGCTCCAGGGCTTCGGGATTGACCGGCGTCAGCGGCTTGCCCTGGGTGAGGAAGGCGATCAGGTTGTCGGCCGCCAGGTCGGCCATCGCGCGGCGGGTGGCCACCGTGGCACTGGCGATATGGGGCGTCAGAACCACATTGGGCACCTTCAGCAGGTCGGGATGGACCTTCGGCTCGCCCTCGAACACGTCCAGCCCCGCAGCCGCAATGCGCCGCTCGCGCAGGGCCTTCGCGAGGGCCGCGTCATCCACGATGCCACCACGCGCGATGTTGATCAGGGTGGCGGTGGGCTTCATCTGGTCGATCTGCGCGGCGCCGATCGCATGGTGCGACTCGGCCGAATACGGCAGCACCAGCACCAGGTGGTCGGCGGTGCGCAGGAGTTCCTCTTTGGACACGTAGCGGGCCTTGCACTGCGCCTCGAGCTCGGGCGAGAGCCGGCTGCGGTTGTGATAGATCACGTTCATGCCGAAACCGTGCGCACCGCGGCGTGCGATGCCCTGCCCGATGCGCCCCATGCCCAAAATACCCAGGGTGCTGCCATGCACCTCGCTGCCGGCGAACATGTCGTAAGACCACTTGGTCCATTGGCCCGCCCGCAGAAAGTGCTCGGATTCGGCGATGCGCCGTGCCGTCGCCATCAGCAGCGCGAAGCCGAAATCAGCCGTCGTCTCCGTCAGCACGTCGGGCGTGTTGGTGGCCAGCACGCGAGCCGCCGTCATCGCCTTCACGTCGAAGTTGTTGAAGCCCACCGCCATATTGGCGCAGATACGCAGACCGGGACAGGCCTTGAGCACCGCAGCGTCGATGCGCTCGCTGCCGGTGGTGAAGGCGCCAACCTTGCCTTGCAGGCGGGCGATCAGTTCGTCGGGCGACCAGATGGTGTCGGTGGGGTTGTCCTCCACCTCGAAATGCTGCTGCAGCTTGGCGATGGTCTCGGGGAAGACGCCCCGGGCCACCAGGATTTTGGGTTTGTTCATCGGAACCAGATCCATGTGACGACAACGAAAAGCGGCACCAGGATGCCGATCGACCACACCATGTAGCCGAAGAAACTGGGCATGCGCACCCCGCGGTCTTCGGCGATCGCCTTGACCATCAGGTTGGGCGCGTTGCCGATGTAGGTGTTCGCGCCCATGAACACCGCGCCAGCCGAGATCGCGGCCAGGGTCGGCGCCAGCGTGGTCATGAGCACTTGCGCATCACCGCCCGCGGTGTTGAAGAACACCAGGTAGGTCGGCGCGTTGTCCAGGAAGGAACTGAGCAGGCCGGTGGCCCAGAAATAGGCCGCCGGATCAGGCGTGCCATCGGGCCGCGTCACCGCGGAAATCACCGCGCCGAAAGGTCCCTCGACGCCGGCGCGCAGCATCGCGATCACCGGAATGATGGTCAGGAAGATGCCCGCAAACAGCTTGGCCACCTCCTGCATTGGCGCCCACGAGAACTGGTTGTCCGCATGCACCGAAGCCGGCGTCAGTTTCAGAGACAGGAAGATCACGGCCACCAGGCCCAAATCGCGCACCAACCCCGGCAGCCCCACTTCGGTCCCCGCCACGTTGAAGGACACCGACGACTTCCAGACCCCACTGAGAAGCACCAGGCCGATCACCACGGCCAGCAGCCAGAAGTTGCGACCGCCATCAAAACCGATGGCGCGGCTGTCGGGCGTCGGATCTACCGGCACGATCTCCTCGCGGCGGTGGTAGTAATACGAATCGAGCGCATAGAAGATCACCAGCAGTGTCCCGAGCATGAACAGCGTCTCGGGTAGCAGGGTGCGAACCGTCCAGAAAAACTCCACGCCCTTAAGAAAGCCCAGAAACAGCGGCGGATCCCCCAGCGGCGTGAGCGAGCCGCCGATGTTGGACACGATGAAGATGAAGAACACGATCACGTGCGCCTTGTGCGTCCGGTTGTCGTTGGCGCGGATCAAGGGCCGGATCAGGAGCATGGAGGCGCCGGTGGTGCCCATGAAGCTGGCCAGCACCGCACCGATTGCCAGGATGGCGGTGTTCAGCCCTGGGCTGCCATGCAGGTTGCCGCGGATGTAGATGCCCCCCGACACGGTGAACAGCGCGGTCAGCAGGATCACGAAGGGGATGTACTCCGCCAGCATCACGTGCACCAGCGCCACACCGGCCTGGCCAGCACCAAACATGACAGCGAAGGGCAGTAAAAAAGCCAGCGCCCAGGCCGCCGCCACCTTGCCGTAGTGGTGGTGCCAGAAGTGGGGCGCCAAGAGCGGCATCAGGGCGATCGACAACAGGATCCCGGCAAAGGGCACGCCCCACAGGGGCGATAGCTGGCTGCCGTCGACATCCGCCGCCAGGGCCAGAGAGGGAAGCAGTGCCAGCAGGGCGATGCCGGCGCGTGCGGCGCGTTGAGCCGTCATGGTCAGGTCTCCTTGAGTCTTCGTTGTCAGTCCAGCCAGCGCGTGAACTGCGCCACCGTCTCGCGCGGCGTGTGCAGTTCATTCACCACCGCCGATTCGTCGGCCCAGCCCAGGGACATGCCGCACACCAGCATCTCGTGTTCGCCGGCGCCGATGTGGGGCAGGATCAGGCTGGAGAAGTCGTTCCACGCGGCCTGCGGGCAGGTGTGCAGCCCGCGCGCGCGTGCCGCCACCATGATGTTCTGCAGGAACATGCCGTAGTCCATCAGCGAGCCGCGCCCCATGTGCCGGTCCAGCGTGAACATGAGGCCCACCGGCGCGTCGAAGAAGCGGAAATTGCGCTGTTGCTGCGCGTGCATCTTGTCCTTGTCGCCTTTGCCGATGCCCAGCAGCCCGTACAGGGCCCAGCCGTTCTGGCGCCGGCGATCGATATAGGGCGAGATCCAGGTCTTGGGGTAGTAGTCGTATTCCTCACGGTATTTTTCCGCGAGCGCAGGGTCGGCCCGCAGCGCGTCGTGCGCGGCGCAAACCTTCTCCACCAGCGCGTCGCGGTTGGCACCCTGCAGCACGTACACCGTCCAGGGCTGCGTGTTGGTGCCCGAGGGCGCGCGACTGGCGACCCTCAGGATGTCTTCCAGCATCTCGCGCGGCACCGGCTTGGGCAGGAAGGCGCGGGCCGAAAAGCGGCTCTCGATCGCCAGGTCCACGCTGTGCGAGTCGGGCACGCGGGCGGTCACTTGTGGGGTGCTCATTGAAGGGTCTCCAGTGTTTTCTTGAGGGGGTCCGGCAGGCTCACCGGCCGGCGTGTAGCCTTGTCTACGTAGACGTGCACGAAGTGTCCGCAGGCCGCAGCCAGGTCCTGGCCGGCGACGAAGATGCCGACCTCGTAGCGCACGCTGCTGGTGCCGACATGCGCCACCCGCAGACCGGCCTCGACCGTCTGCGGAAAGGCTACCGGCGCGAAATAGTTGCACTGGGTCTCGATCACCAGCCCGATGGTGCGGCCGTCGTGGATATCCAGGGCGCCCTGCTCGATCAGGTAGGCGTTCACCGCGGTGTCGAACCAGCTGTAATACACCACGTTGTTCACGTGGCCGTAAACGTCGTTGTCTTCCCAGCGGGTGCCGATGGCACGAAAGACCTTGTAGTCGCTGCGCGCGTGCGGCCGGGGGCGCGGCGCGGTCGGGGGCGGGGCACTGCTCATCGCGCCCGATTCTGCCAGCGGCGCCAGTACTGGTTCGCCACGCGGTAGGTGTTGACCTGCGCATGCACCGTGTCCTCGATGCGCAGGCCATAGCCGCCCGCCATCGCGAAGGCCAGGGGCAGGCCCCGCTGCCAAGCCCACTCGAACACGCGCCGGTCCCGCGCCTCCAGGCCGTCCCACGTGAGCTTCAGGCGTCCGAGGCGGTCGCCCTCGTGCGGGTCGGCGCCGGCCAGGTAAATCACCAGGCCCGGGTCAAAGCGCCGGTCCAGTTCGTCCAGGGCCTGCTCCAGCGCCTGCAGGTAGGCCTCGTCCGCGCACCCGTCCGGCAGGTCCACGTCCAGGTCGCTGGGTTCCTTGCGAAACGGGAAGTTCTTCTGGCCATGCATCGACAGCGTGAACACGCTCGGGTCGTTGCGGAAAATGCTGGCCGTGCCGTTGCCCTGGTGCACGTCCAGGTCCACGATCGCCACCCGCAGGGGCTTGCGCCCGGCGCGTCCCCACTCCGCCTGCATCAGGCGTGCGGCCACCGCGGCATCGTTGAACACGCAAAAGCCCCCGCCCTTGTCGGCGCTGGCGTGGTGGGTACCCCCGGCGATATTGGCCGACACCCCTTCCCGCAAGGCGGCTCGACACGCCGAAATCGTCGCCCCCACGGAGCGGCGGGCCCGGTCGGCCATCGCCTCGCTCCAGGGAAACCCGATCTCCCGCAGGATCCGCGGGTCGACCGAGCCGTCCGAGATCGCCTTCACGTAGGCGGGGCTGTGGGCCAGGGCCAGCTCGCCATCGCTGGCGGCCGGGGCCTGCATCAGGCGCACGTCCGGGAAATCGGCGGCCAACCGATCCCGCAGGATCTGGTACTTGGCCATGGGAAAACGGTGCCCCGGGGGCAGGTGCAGGACAAACTGGGTGGCGTAGAAGACCTGCATCCCGGGATTGTGGCGGGGGGCCCAAAACCGGGTTTTCTGGGCGGACACCGAAAAAATTTGTTGCGACGCAACAAAAAAGGCTTGCAATGCCCGGGCTAACCCCTATACTTGAGTCCATGCTGCAACGCAACAAACCCGCCGGGACCCCACCCGGGTCCCGGCCCTGAGGCGAGCGGCAACCCGAGCCCGACCACCCCTTTTTTACGGAGTTCCTCACCATGCTGACCGCTGAACAAATCGTCGCTTCCCACAAAGCCAACCTCGAGACCCTCTTTGGCCTGACCACCAAGGCCTTCGAAGGCGTCGAAAAGCTGGTCGAACTGAACCTCACCGCCTCCAAGGCCGCTCTGGCCGAGGCCGCCGGCACCACCCAGGCCATGCTGAGCGTCAAGGACGCTCAAGAACTGCTGGCCCTCCAGGCCTCCCTGTTCCAGCCCCTGGCCGAGAAGACCGCCTCCTACAGCCGCCATCTGTACGAGATCGCCTCCGCCTCTGGCGCCGAGTTCGGCAAGACCTTCGAAGCCCAGGCCGCTGACGCCCAGAAGAAGTTCCTGTCCGTCGTCGACAACGCCGCCAAGAACGCCCCCGCGGGCAGCGAGACCGCCGTCGCCGTGCTCAAGAGCGC
>CAZUKC010000032.1:0-11279 GCA_964620375.1 uncultured Ramlibacter sp.
TCGACATCGGTCTCGACCAGGATGGCGCGGTCGGCGCCGATGGCCATGGCGGTGCGCAGGGTCTCCTGGCACTGCGCCACCCCGCAGGAGACGGCGATGACCTCGGTCACCACGCCCTTTTCCTTGAGCCGGACGGCCTCCTCGACGGCGATCTCGTCGAAGGGGTTCATGCTCATTTTCACGTTGGCGATGTCCACACCCGTGTTGTCCGACTTGACGCGGACCTTCACGTTGTAATCCACCACCCGCTTGACGGGGACCAGGGCCTTCATGCTGGGGCGCTCCTTGGGGCTTGAATTGACGTTTACGTAAACCCCGGATTTTATGCGGTGCAACATCGCCGTCTCTCACGGCGTGGACTTTCCAAGGAAAAACCTAGAAAAAGAACGGTCGTTCGTTTTTTATGGTAGGCACGCCGCCTAGGCCCCTGGCACCGACCGCATCTGCACTACCCGCTGCGGGAAAGGAATCTCGATGCCGGCCGATCGCAGGCCCTTGAGGATCTGCAGGTTGGTGTCGGAGCGCACATTGATCTGACCGTTTTCCGGGTCGTCGATCCAGTACAGGAGGGTGAACTCCAGGCCGTCGGGGCCGAAGCGCGCCAAGCGGGCCGCCGGCGCCGGGTCACGCAGGACACGGGGCACCGCCAGCGCCGCGTCCACCAGGACTTTCTGCACGAGGTCGACATCGCTGTCGTAGCCCACGGAGATGTCGGAGGTGAGCAGGATGCGCGAGTCGGCCAGCGAGAGGTTCTCGATGCGCTCGGTGATGAGTTTCTCGTTGGGTACGACGGACTCACGCCCGTCGGGGGCGCGTATGAGGGTGTAGCGGGTCTTGATGTCCATGACCTCGCCCTCGAAGCTGTCCACCCGCACGGTATCGCCGATGCGCAGCGAACGCTCGAAGAGGATCACGAAGCCGCTCACGTAGTTCGCCGCGAGTTTCTGCAGGCCAAAGCCCAGGCCCACGCCCAGCGCGCCCCCGAGCACCGACAGCGCCGTCAGGTCCACGCCCACGGCAGACAGCGCCACCAGCAGGCCCACCAGCAGCAGGGCCGCGCGCAGCATGTTGGCGGCGACCTTGCGCAGGGACAGGTCGCTGACCGACTGACGCAGCACGCGGTGCTCCAGCACCGCCGATACCCATAGCACCACCACCATCACGACACCGGCCGACAGCAGCCCGCCGGCCAGATCCAGCAGGCTCACCTTGGACTTGCCGAAGGTGAACCGGATAGCGTCCATCTCCTGGGTGACGACCGGCAGCAGGCCGACGATCCACAGCACCGCCCCAAGCCAGGCGAGCCAGGAGAACAGGCGCTCGATCAGGCGGGCCATGGCGGAGGACGGGAACACCACGGTCAGCACGCGCGCGATGAAGCGGATGCCGGCCAGGGACACCAGCACCGGCACCGCGATACGCAGCAGGGTCACCGGCTGGTAGCGGGCCAGGAGCAGCATCACCCCGTAGGTCAGGACCAGCGCCAGCAGCGGGAACAGCAGGCCGTCGACGATGCCGCGACCGAACCAGACGGACTGCCCGCCCGTGCCGCGGCCGGCGCGCCAGCACACCACCATGGCCAGCAGAAGGCAAGCGGCCAGGGCCGCGATTTCCCAGACGATGCCCGGGTGGGTCAGACCTCGAAGGAGGGTATCGAAGGAGTTCATGCCAGTTCCGCCAGTTCGCGCAGGTGCGCCTCGGCGCTGCGGCCCAAGGCGCTCAGGTTGTAGCCGCCTTCGAGGCAGGAGACGATGCGCCCGCCCGCGTGCTGGCGAGCGACCTCGCGCAGGCGCCGCGTGATCCAGGCGTAGTCGTCCTCCAGCAGGCCCAGGCGGCCCAGGTCGTCGTCGCGGTGAGCGTCGAAGCCGGCGCTGATGAAGATCATCTCGGGCCGAAACGCCTCCAAGCGGGGCATCCATTCGCGCTCGATCAGCGCCCGGATGGCCGGGCCGCGGGTGTGGGCAGGCACCGGCAGGTTCACCATGTTGGGGCCGCGGGGAATCTCGCCGCTGTAGGGATACAAGGGGTGCTGGAAGATTCCCACCATCAACACGCGTTCGTCGCCGGCCAGGATGTCTTCGGTGCCGTTGCCGTGGTGCACGTCGAAGTCGACCACCGCCACCCGCTGCAGGCCGTGACGATCCAGCGCGTGGCGCGCGGCGACAGCCACGTTGTTGATGAAGCAAAAGCCCATGGCGCGCTCACGGCAGGCATGGTGGCCGGGCGGGCGGATGGCGCAGAAGGCGTTCTGGAGTTCACCGGCGATGACGGCATCGGTGGCCGCCAACGCCGCGCCTGCAGCGCGCTGCGCCGCCGCCCAAGTATGGATATTCATCGCGGTGTCGGCATCCAGGTGCGCATGGTCCGGACCGCCGGCCTGCATCTGCTCGCCCACCTCCTGCGCCAACCCGCGCAGGGCCGCCAGGTACAGGCGGTCGTGGGCGCGCTCCAGGTCGGCGCTGGACGCCATCGGAGCCTCGCGGGACTCCAGCAGCGGCAGCAGGCCGCTGGCGAGCAGCCGGTCGTTGATCGCGTCCAGGCGCTGCGGGCACTCGGGATGCCCCTCGCCCATATCGTGGCGGCGGCAATCTGGGTGGGTGAAGTAGCCGGTCTTCGAGGCGGTCATGCAATGCGGTGCGGGCGGCTGGAGCGCGCGGGGCAGCTTAACACGCAGCCCCGCGCGCGGCCCCCCGCCACGGTCACAAACGGACACGCGCGTGGGGGCACCGCCAGGTGCTACGCGAAGCGCTTGGGCGAGAATGAAGGCCTTCGAAATCGTTGTCACTGATGTACCGCGCCTTCATCGCCTGCCTGGCCCTTGCCGGCATCACCCTGCCCCCTGCCACCTGGGCCCAAGCATCCGCGGCGCAGGCGCCCTCCTCCCCGGCCGACGGCGTATCGGCCCGCCCCGCCCTCGAGACGTCCAAGGCCTCCGCGGCGACCAGGACGCCCCGGGCCAAGGCCTCGGCCGCCAAGCCCAAAGTCTCCAAGACCGCAGCGGCGGCCTCAACGCCCTCGGGCGTTCCCTATCGCAGCCGCGACGACGCCCTGCGCTTTGCCGACGAGATCGCCCAGCGCCAGGGTCTGGACCCCGCCTGGACGCGCGCCGCGATCGGACAGGCCCGCCTGCTGCCGGTGGTGCAGCGGCTGATGCAGCCGCCGGCGGCTGGCACGCGCAAGAATTGGGCGCTGTATCGCAGCCGCTTCATCGACCCGGTCCGCATCGCGGCGGGCGTGCGCTTCTGGCAGCAGCACCGCGCCGCGCTGGAGCGCGCGGAAAAGGAGTACGGCGTGCCAGCGGAAACTATCGTCGGCATCATCGGCGTGGAGACCCTCTACGGCCAGCAGATGGGAACCTTCCGCGTGATCGACGCGCTGGCCACCCTCTCCTTCGACCACCCCGCCAGCCACCCGCGGGCGGCTGAACGCAGCGCGTATTTCCGCGGCGAGCTCGAGCAGCTGCTGACCCTGGCGCACCGGGCGGGCAGCGACCCGCTCCAGCCCCTGGGCAGCTTTGCGGGGGCCATGGGACTGCCGCAGTTCATGCCCACGAGCTGGGTGCGCTGGGCGGTCGATTTCGACGGCGACGGCCGTATCGACCTGCGACGCAGCGCCGTCGACGCGATCGGCTCGGTGGCCTCCTACTTCAAGGGCTACGGCTGGCAGACCGGCATGCCCACGCACTACCCGGTGCGCCTGGACACCCCCCGCGCAGATCTGGATGCCCTGCTCGCGCCGGACATCCTGCCCACCTTCAGCGTGGCCAGCTTCACCGCCAAGGGCGCCGTGCTCGAGGCAGAGGCCCTGCAGCACACCGGCCCGCTGGCCCTGGTCGAACTGCAGAACGGCGACGCCCCCAGCAGCTACGTGGCCGGCACCGAGAACTTCTACGTCATCACCCGCTACAACCAGTCCAGCTACTACGCGATGGCGGTGATCGAGCTGGGACGCGAAGTGAAACAGGCCCTGGCCCGCAAGCCCTGAGCGGGCTGTACCCCCGGGCCTCAGGCGCCGGGTACCGCGGGGTCGCTGCGGGCAGCGGTCTGCTCCAGGCGGTTCATGCGCCAACCGCAGAAGGCCGCCAGCAAGGCCAGCACCGACGCAGCGCCATACAGCGACTCGAAGCCGATGCGGGCCACCAGCGTGCCACCGGCCAGCACGCCCAGCACACCGCCCAGCCCGTAGCCGATCACGGTGAACAGCGCCTGTCCGCGCGCGCGCAGCCGGCCCGGGAAATGGTGACTCACCATCGCGATGCTGGCCGTGTGGTGCGCAGCGAAGGTCAACGCGTGCAGCACCTGCGCCAGCACCAGGGCCAGCACCCAGTCGGCCGCCACGCCGAGCAGGGCCATGCGCAGCACGGTCGCCAGCGAGCACACCAGCAGCCACTGCGACATGCGGGTGAACCGCATCAGCCGCCCCTGCAGGAAGAACCAGGCGATCTCCACCACCACCGACAGCGCCCACAACGCGCCGATGGTCGCCTTGCTGTAGCCCCGGGCGTCGAGGTAGAGGGACAGGTAGGCGTAGATGGAGAAATGCGCAGTAACGTGGAAGAACAGGGCCGCGAAGAACCAGCGCACCGCAGGTTGGCGCAGGACCGGTCCAACGGGCTCGCCCGCGGTCTGTGCATCGGCCGGCCGGTCTCGGACATCCGGCAGCCACAGGGTTCCCGCCAGCACCGCGGCCAGCGTGAACAGGGTCCAGGCTGGAAAGTGCCCCATGCCGAAATGCTCAAACCAGGCGCCGGCGATGAACACCGTGGCCATGAACCCGATCGACCCCCACAGGCGGATGCGGCCATAGCGCCCCCAATCCCCCGCTACCAGGTGCGCCATGGCCGCCTCGGTCAGGGCCATCATGGAACTGGTGTGCGTGAACAGCACCAGCAGCACCACGCCCACCCACAGCGGACTGTCCGCCCACCACAGGCCAAGGGACGAGGCCAGAGCGACGAGGGCGCTCCATCGCAGCAGGCGCACCCGCTCGCCGGTGCGGTCACTGAGCATGCCCCACACATAGGGCGCGAAGATGCGCGTGCTCGATTGCACGGCAGCCAGCAAGCTGATCACGACGATGGGAAACCCCAGGTCCTGCAGCCACAGCGGCAGGTAGGGATTGAAGAAGCCGATGTGCGCGAAGTAACTGGCCGAGAGCACCGCGAACGGCGCGATCTGCCGCGCCCCGGCGGGCTCGGCTGGCCGCATCAGGCGACGCGGCCCGGCACCGGCACCAGCGGGACGCGCACGTCGGCGTTCTGGGCCCGGTGGCGCAGGGCGTGGTCCATCACCACCAGCGCCAGCATGGCCTCGGCGATGGGCGTGGCGCGGATGCCCACGCAGGGGTCGTGACGGCCCTTGGTCACCACCTCGGTGGGCTGGCCGTCGATGTCGATGCTGGCGCGCGGCGTGATGATGGAACTGGTGGGCTTGATCGCGATCGAGACCTCGAGGTCCTGACCGGTGCTGATGCCTCCCAGCACGCCGCCGGCGTTGTTGGTGGCGAAGCCCGCGGGCGTGATGGAGTCGCCGTGGGTGGACCCGCGCTGGGCCACGCTGGCAAAGCCGGCACCGATCTCCACGCCCTTGACCGCGTTGATCCCCATCATCGCGTAGGCGATATCGGCATCGAGCCGGTCAAAGAGCGGCGCCCCCAGGCCCACCGGCATACCGGTGGCAGTGACGCGAATGCGCGCGCCGCAAGAATCGCCGGCCTTGCGCAGGGCGTCCATGTAGGCCTCCAGGGCCGAGACGTCGGCCACCGGGGCGAAGAAGGGGTTGTTCGGAACATGGTCCCAGCTCTCGAAACCGATCGACAGGTCGCCGATCTGCTGCATACAGCCCCGAAACTGCGTCCCGTGGCGCAGAGCCAGCCATTTCTTGGCGACCGCACCGGCCGCGACCATCGGGGCGGTCAGACGCGCCGAAGACCGGCCCCCGCCGCGCGGGTCGCGCACGCCGTACTTCTGCAGGTAGGTGTAGTCGGCGTGGCCCGGCCGGAAGCTGCGGGCGATCTCCGAATAGTCCTTGCTGCGCTGGTCGGTGTTGCGAATGAGCAGGGCGATAGGAGTGCCCGTGGTGACGCCCTCGTAGACGCCCGAGAGGATCTCGACGCGGTCTTCCTCCTGGCGCTGGGTGACGTGGCGGCTGGTGCCGGGGCGACGCCGGTCCAGGTCAGGCTGGAGGTCGGCCTCGGACAGGGGCAGGCCGGGGGGGCAACCGTCGATCACGCAGCCGATGGCCGGGCCATGCGACTCGCCGAAATTGGTGACCGTGAAAAGGGTGCCGAAGGTGTTGCCGCTCATGGGTGCTGATTATCCCAGAGGGTACGGGCCCCACCGGAGACCGGCGCGGGCGGCGGGTTCAGAGCCGCGCGGGGGGCTCGGCGTCTTCGCCAGCAGGCCAGTCGCGGATATACGCCTTGAGCATGCGGTTCTCGAAGTTTTGGCTGTCGACCACCGCCTTGGCCACATCGTAGAAGCTGATCACGCCCATGAGCATGCGGCTTTCCATGACCGGCATGTAGCGCGCATGGCGATCCAGCATCATGCGGCGTACCTCGTCGAGTTCAGTCTCGGCGGTGCAGGTCAGGGGGTGGTCGTCCATCGCGGTGCGCACGCGGGTGCTGCCGACGGTGCCGCCGTTGCGCACGACGCACTGGATCACCTCGCGGAACGTGAGCATGCCCACCAGGTCGCCATGCTCCATCACCACCAGCGAGCCAATGTCTTTGTCGGCCATGAGCTCGATGGCCTCGGCCAGGGCCTGGTCGGGGCCGACGGTGTAGAGGGTGTTGCCCTTGACGCGAAGGATGTCGCTGACTTTCATGGCGTGTCTCCTGAGCGGGCGGCAAGCGCGGCGGCCCGCTTGGCCAATATAGCCCACAATCTGCGCCAGTTCCAACAGACTGGAGGCCTCGATCCATGTCCGGCTATTCCGACCCCGGCTTCGACACGCTCGCCCTGCATGCGGGTGCCGCGCCGGACCCCGCCACCGGGGCGCGTGCCGTCCCCATTCACCTGACCACCTCCTTCGTGTTCGAGTCCAGCGAGCAGGCCGCCTCGCTGTTCAACCTGGAGCGCGCGGGGCACGTCTACTCTCGCATCAGCAATCCCACCAACGCGGTGCTGGAGCAGCGGGTGGCGGCGCTTGAAGGCGGCATCGGCGCGATCGCCACGGCCAGCGGACAGGCCGCCCTGCACCTGGCGGTGGCCACCCTCATGGGCGCGGGTTCGCACATCGTGGCCAGTTCGGCCCTGTACGGTGGCTCGCACAACCTCTTGCACTACACCCTGAAGCGCTTCGGCATTGCCACCACCTTCGTCGCGCCGGGCGACCTGGACGCCTGGCGCGCCGCGATCCGGCCCGAGACCCGGCTGTTGTTTGGCGAGACGGTGGGCAACCCCGGGCTGGACGTGCTGGACATCCCCGCCGTCTCGGCGATTGCCCACGAGGCGGGTCTGCCCCTGCTGGTGGACGCCACCCTCACCTCACCGTGGCTCATGAAACCGCTATCGCTCGGCGCCGACCTGGTCTACCACTCGGCCACCAAGTTCCTCTCGGGTCACGGCACGGTGATCGGCGGCATCGTGGTGGACGGCGGCAGCTTCGACTGGCGCGCCTCGCCGCATTTCCCGGAACTGGCCGCGCCGTATGCGGGGTTCCATGACATGGTGTTCAGCGAGGAATCCACCGTTGGCGCCTTCCTGCTGCGGGCACGACGCGAGGGCCTGCGCGATTTCGGCGCCTGCATGAGCCCGCACACCGCCTGGCTGATCCTCCAGGGGATCGAGACCCTGCCGCTGCGGATGGAGCGGCACATGGCCAACACCCGCAAGGTGGTGGAGTTCCTGGCGGCCCACCCCTTCGTGGCGCGGGTCGGGCACCCCATGCTGCCCTCGCACCCGAGCCACGCGCTGGCCCAGAAGCTGCTGCCCCGTGGGGCAGGATCCGTCTTCAGCTTCGACCTCAGAGGTAGTCGCGAGCAGGGCAAGGCCTTCATCGAGTCGCTGCAGGTGTTCAGCCACCTGGCCAACGTGGGCGACTGCCGCTCACTGGTGATCCACCCGGCCAGCACCACGCATTTCCGCATGGACGACGATGCCCTGGCCGGCGCGGGCATCACCCAGGGCACCATCCGCCTGTCCATCGGGCTGGAGGATGCCGACGACCTGATCGACGACCTCAAGCGCGCCCTGAAGGCGGCCGAGAAGCACGCGTGAGGACCGCACCATGGAACTGACCGTCAACGGCCACCGCACCTACTGCTACACCGGGGGCCGGCCCTTCGACCCGGCCCGACCCACGGTGCTGATGCTGCATGGCGTGCTCAATGCGCACTGCGTCTGGATCCTGCAAAGCCGCTGGTTCGCCCACCACGGCTGGAACGTGTTGGCGCCCGACCTGCCAGGGCACGGCTACAGCGCGGGCGAGCCGCCCCGTAGCGTGCAGGAGGCCGCGCAGTTCGCGCTGGCCCTGCTCGATGCCGCGGGCGTAAAGCAGGCCGCCCTGGTGGGGCATAGCTTCGGTTCGCTCACTGCGATGGAAGTCGCGGCGCAAGCGCCGCAGCGGGCCACCCATCTGGCCTTGGTCGGCACGGCCTACCCCATGCGGGTGTCACCGGCCCTCCTGGACGAATCCCTGAACGATCCGCAGCGGGCCATCGAACGCGTGACCGCCTACTCGCACGCTCTGATGGCGCCACCGCCCTCGGCGCTGGGCCCGGGCACCTGGGTGCCAGGCACCACGCGCGCACTGATGCGACGCATCCTCGCCAGCAACCCGCGGGTGAACCTGTTTCATACCGGCTTCAAGGCCTGCGACGACTATCGCGGGGGCGAAGCGGCGATAGACGCGGTGCGCTGCCCGGTGCTGTTCGTGCTGGGCCGGCGCGACGCGATGACGCCGCCCAAGGCAGCCCGCACCCTTCAGGAGCGGGTGCCGCAGGCCCGCACCGTGTTGCTGGAGGCGGGGCACAGTCTCACGACAGAAGCCCCCGAGGGCCTGCTGTCCGCCCTGCGCGGTTTCCTGGCGGCGCCTACAGAGCGTCCTTGAGCGCCAGCCCGGTCAGTCGGCCGCTTTGCCACAGGCGAGCCGTTGCGGCGTTGGCGGGCAACAGCAGGGCCTGGATCAGGGGGTCCAGCGGGGTTGACGGCAGGTCTGCCAGCAGCACGTACCGCGGACCTGCGCCAGGGTCCGTCTCGTCCAGGCGGCCCACCCAGTCCAGCGCCTGCAGCGTCTCCAGCACCGGCTCGAGTTGCAGGTCGGTCACCTGCAGGCGCCGAGCCAGTTCAACCATCACCAGACCCCGCTGCGGGTGTTCGCGGGCCGCCGCCAGCGTGCGCAGAGTGTCCAGCGCCACTTCGAACTGCCAGCCCGGTCCCGACTCGCGGTGTTCGAAGCCCGAGGTCAGGGCCGGCAGGTAGGCCGCCAGCACCGCCCCCAAGAGAATCACCAGCCAGCCCATGTAGATCCACACGAGCAGGATCGGGACGGTGGCGAACGCCCCGTACACCGCCGAATAGGCTGGCACCGCGCTGATGTAGGCCGCCAGGAGGCGCCGCGCGATCTCGATGCCCAGCGCCGCAAACAGGGCGCCGACCCAGGCATGGGCCGTGCGCACCGGCGTGTGGGGTACATACCGGTACAGGGCTGCCAGGCCCGCCACCAGCAGCAGGAACTCGCCCACGTCCAGCAGCACCCGCAGGCCGCCGGGTACGCTGGACACCAGCCCGCGCGAGGCGGAGATTAAATAGGAACTCAGGCTCAGAGAAGCCGCCAGCAGCAGCGGACCCAGCGTGATCACCGCCCAGTACACCAGCACCCGCTGCGCCAGCGGCCGCGGCCGGCGCACGCGCCAGATGCCGTTGAGGGTGCGGTCGATGGTCAGCACCAGCGACAGCGCGGTGATGAACAGCAGCACCAGGCCCACCGCGCCCAGGCGGCTGGCCTTACCGGCGAACTGGGTGAGGTAGCCCAAGACCTGCCGCGAAATGGCGTCGGGCACCAGGCTTTGCACCAGCCAGGCCTGTACCGCCCCTTGCAGCTTGCCGAACACCGGGAAGGCGGTGAACAAGGCCAGGATCACGGTGAAGAACGGCACCAGCGCGATGGTGGTGGTGAAGGTCAGGCTGCCTGCCGACATGCCCAGACGGTCTTCGCGCAGGCGTTCGCCCAGCGTACGGGCGGCAGACCGCCAGGGAAAACGGGCAATCTGGGCAAGCAGGGGCTGGAGATTCATCGGCCGCTATGATGCCACCGCCCATGTCCACACCCACGCCCCCTGTGCAGGCCGCGCCACCCGATGCGCCCGAGGCCATCACCCCCCGCACCGCCTCGCCGCAGCTGCTGATGATCCGTCGCCTGGCCGTAGGCAGCCTCTTGGGGCTGATCGTGCTGGGCCTGGCCTGGGAGCTGTGGCTGGCGCCGCTGCGTCCGGGCGGCACCTGGGTGGCCCTGAAAGTGCTGCCCCTGTGTCTGCCGCTGGCCGGTCTGCTGCGTCACCGCATGTACACCTACCGGTGGGTGAGCCTGTTGGTGTGGATCTATTTCACCGAGGGCGTGGTGCGCGCCTGGAGCGACCCGCCACCCTCGTCCTACCTCGCCATGGGCGAGATCGCGCTGTGCCTGATGCTGTTCGGAGCCTGCGCGCAGCACGTGCGCCTGCGCTTTCGTGCAGCACGGGAAGCGGCATGAGCCACAGCCTGATCGCACAACTGGCCGGCATCGTCGGAGCACCTCATGTCCTGCACGAGGGCGACCTCAGCGCCTGGGAACTCGATTGGCGCAAGCGCTCGCGGGGAAAGGCACTGGCCGTCGTGCGGCCCGCCAATACCGCTGAAGTGGCGGACGTGGTGCGGGCCTGTGCCGCGGCCGGTGCGCCCATCGTGCCCCAGGGGGGCAACACGGGACTGGTCGTGGGCGGTACGCCCGACCCCTCGGGCACGCAGATCGTCCTGAGCCTGCAGCGCCTGGACGCGGTACGCGCCATTGACCCGGCCAACCTCACCCTCACCGCCGAAGCTGGCTGCGTGCTGCAGTCGGTGCAGGAGGCGGCACACCAAGCGGGCTTCCTGTTTCCCCTGAGCCTGGCGGCCGAGGGCAGCTGCACCATCGGCGGCAACCTGGCCACCAATGCCGGCGGCACGCAGGTGCTGCGCTACGGCAATGCACGCGACCTGTGCCTGGGCCTGGAGGTCGTCACGGCGCAGGGCGAGGTCTGGAACGGCCTGTCGGGCCTGCGCAAGGACAACACCGGCTACGACCTGCGCGACCTGTTCA
>CAZUKC010000033.1:0-10998 GCA_964620375.1 uncultured Ramlibacter sp.
GGCCACGGGTGCAGCCACCGAGACCCGCGCCGGCTCGGACACAGGGGTTTTCGGAGCGCGCGCGGATTCGGCGGCGGCTGCAGCGGCAGCAGCAGCCGCCGCCGCACGGGCAGCGGCCAGCTTGCGGGCGGCCAGCACCTCGGCGGCGGTCTGCACCGGTTCTTCTTCCATCATCTCGGGTTCGGGCTCGGGCATGGGGCCGAGCGCGCGCCGGAAGGCCTGGGTGAAGGCACTGGGCTCGCCCGAGGCCACCGGGGCCGGCGCGGGCGCGGGGGCCACGTCCAGGGCCACCACCAGCTCGACCTGGCCGGCCACGTTCTGGCTGGAGACGACAAGCACGTCCTTCCCGTAGCGCGCCATGGCGATGTCCATGGCGGTGCGGTTGTCTTTGGCGAGGATGCGTTTGAGTTGCATGGCTCAGGTCTTTCAGGAAACGGCTTGCCGTTGGGGCTTGAACTCGGCGTCGACGGTGTAGACCACCTTGACCGCCTGGTCGTCCGGGATCTCGCTGTACGACAAGACGGTGAGATCGGCGATGCGATGACGTACGGCCTGTGACAGCCAAGGCCGGATCGAGGGCGAGACCACCAGCACGGCGGCTACGCCGGTCTCTTCGACCTTGCGTGCGCTGTCTCGCAGCGCGTTGAACAGGTTCTCGGACATGCCGGGTTCGAGCACGGGCGGCACGCCGGGTGCGCTTTGCTGCAGCACGTTGTGCAGCAGCTGCTCGACCTGCGGCGCCAGGGTCATGACCTGCAGCGTGTCGCCGTTCTCCAGCAGGGTCTGCACGATCATCCGGCCCAGCTTGGGTCGGACCATGGTGGTGAGGATGTCGGGGTCCTGCGTGCGCGCGCTGGCTTCCAGCAGGGCCTCGGCCACGGTGCGCATGTCGCGGATCGGGACGCCCTCGATCAGCAGGTTCTGCAGCGTGCGCGTGACCACGCCCAGGGGCAGCTTGGCGGGCACCAGTTCCTCCACCAGCTTGGGGTGGCGGGCAGCCAGCTTGTCCAGGAGCTTTTGCGTTTCGTCGTGCGACAGCAGTTCGGCGGCGTTGTCTCGCAACACCTTGTTCATGTGGGTGGCGATGGCGGTGGCCGCGTCGACCACCGTGTAGCCCAGGGTGCGGGCCATGTCACGCTGGCTCGGGTCGATCCACACCGCCTCCAAGCCGAAGGCCGGCTCGCGGGTGGCGACGCCTTCGAGCTTGCCGTACACGCTGCCGGGGTTGATCGCCAGCTCGCGGCCGGCCTTGACCGTGCCCCGCGCGCGCACTACGCCGTGCAGCACGATGTGATAGCTGTCCGGCTCCAGGCTCAGGACGTCTCGGATACGCACCGGCGAAACCAGGAAGCCCAGCTCGGAGGAGAGCTTCTTGCGCACGCCCTTGACGCGGGTCATGAGCTGGCCGCCGGTGTCGGGGTTGACCAGGGGGATGAGGCCGTAGCCGATCTCCAGGCCGATCAGGTCCACCGACTCCACGTCGTCCCAATCGAGTTCCTTGGGCGCGTCGGTCGCCGGGGCCGCAGCGGCTGCAGCGGCGGTACTCGATTTCGCGCGGCGGTCCACCATCACCAGGCCCACCGCAGCGGCAGCGGCGCCCAGCGTGAGGAAGACCGCGTGCGGCATGCCGGGCACCAGACCCAGGAAGCCCAGGATGCCGGCGGCGATGAACAGGGCCGAGGGGTTGGCCAGTTGCGAAGCCGCCTGCTCGGTGACCGACTCGGAGGTGGTCACGCGCGTGACGATGATGGCGGTCGCCAGCGAGAGGAACAGCGCCGGGATCTGGGCCACCAGGCCGTCACCGATCGCCAGCAGGGTGTAGACGCGGCCCACCTCGGACAGGGGCATACCGTGCTGGCCCAGGCCGATGGCGAAACCGCCGATCAGGTTGATCAGAAGAATCAGGATACCGGCGATCGCGTCGCCGCTGACGAACTTGGAGGCACCGTCCATGGAGCCGAAGAAGTCCGACTCCTGCGACAGCTCCTCGCGCCGGCGCTTGGCGGTTTCCTGGTCGATCACGCCGGCGTTCAGGTCGGCGTCGATCGCCATCTGCTTGCCGGGCATGGCATCCAAGGTGAAGCGCGCGTTGACCTCGGAGACGCGGCCGGCGCCCTTGGTCACCACCACGAAGTTCACGATGGTCAGGATCACGAAGATGATGAAGCCCACCACGTAGTTGCCGGCGATCACGAACTCGCCGAAGGCGGCGATCACCTTGCCCGCGGCCTCGTGGCCCTCGTGGCCGTGCACCAGCACCACCCGGGTCGAGGCCACGGTCAGGGCCAGCCGCAGCATGGTGGCAAACAGCAAGACGGAGGGGAAGGACGAGAACTCCAGCGGCTTGCGGGTGTTGATGGCGATCATGATCACCACCAGGCCCACCAGTAGGTTGAAAGTAAACAGGATGTCCAGCAGCAGCGGCGGCAGCGGCAGGACCAGCATGGCGATGATCAGGATCACCACCGCGGGAATGGCCAGGCCCGACCTGTCGTAAGAGGACAGGCCCTGTCGGATGGTTGACAGTGAAGCGAGGTTCATGGGCGTAAATACGCAGGAATCGACCCGTTCACGCAAAGCCCGTGCCATCCGTCGCCGACACGTCGGGCCGCCGCCCGGGCGATTCCCGGCGGCAACTTCTCTCCGGTCACGGTTCTTGCAGACGGTCCAGGCATCCGCGGCCACCACGGCCGCCCCTTTCTGTCCACGCACGCTGCCACCCCACATGCTCACGACCCCTCTCACCCTCGACACCACCAGCGTCGGCGCCCCTGCAGGCGAGCCTGCAGTCGCCGGGCCGGCCGGGGTTCCCGACGGCGGTGAATCCTTCGCCGACCAGCTGGCGCTGGCCCAGGCCGCCCTGCCGACCGGGCAAAACCTTGCCGCTGGCAGCCTGCCCCTGCAGACGCTGGCGCTGGGCCCACAGCTGGAGGTGATCACGTCACCCACTGGCAGCCCGGACGGCGACAGCCTCGCCGAGTTCGCCCGGGCCCAGGGCCTGGACGACGAGGTGGTGGCCTGGCTGTTCTCGGATGCCGCCCAAGCCTCGACCCTGGCCGTCCTGCCCGGGGCAGCGGGCGCCATGGTCCTGCCGGCGGCAGTCGGTGCGGTGCCCGTCGCCGAGGGCGTCCCGAGCGCCCTGACCGGGTCGCTCCCGAGCGGGCTGGCCCTGCCTGCGTCGCCTTTTACCGGCGCCACCCTGCCCGGGCTGACGCCCCCGACCGGGCCCATCGGGGCCGCGGGCTCGGCCGCGCCCGCGCTGCTGACGGCGCAACCGCCGGTCCCCGCGGACGCCGACTTGGCGGCAACACTGAACATCGCCCCGGGTACCGCCAGCTGGCTGCAGCAGCAGTCAGCGCGCTTTGCCGCGGGCGACATGCCGGCGGACGGAGCCGACCCGACCCAGGCCGTCAACACCACCCTGACCAGTTCACTCCTGCCGGCCCTGGTGGCTTCGGCCCGGGGCATCCGGCCGGATGCGAGAACCGATACTTTCAAACTACCGAACGCGGGCAACTCGGTGCCGATGGAAATCCTCAGCCTGGAGGTCGAGGCTGGACTGGAAACCTTGTGGGACGAGCCCGCCGCCAGCGGCTCGGGTTCAGGCAACACCACGGGCAGCCACCTGGGATCGGGCAGCGGATCGACTGCCGGCACCCCAACCCCCTCTCCCTCCACCGCCCCCGCCCTGGCCGACGATGGCGCCCCCGCCTCCACCGCGGCCCAGCGCGCCGCCGGCTACCAGGAGTTAAGCCAGCGCCTGGGCGAGGCCCTCGCCCAGCGCGTGATCGCACAGGTCGAGCGGGGCAACTGGGAAATCCGCCTGCTGCTGCGGCCCGCCCGCCTGGGCGAGGTCGAGATCGACCTGAGCCTGCGCTCCGGGGCCCTGGACGCAGCCTTCCGCGCCAGCAACCCGGTCACCCGCGACCTCCTGAACGACGGCCTGCCCCGCCTGCGCGAGGTATTGGCAGATGCTGGCATGGACATTGCGGGGTTGAATGTCGGAAGCGGACGAAGCCAGCACACTGGCGGAAATCCGACACCCCGGCACGCCCGTGCGCCAGGTGGCGACGAAGGCACGGACCGCAGCGTCACCGCCGCGGCCGCCCCGGCCTCTACGCATCGCCTGCGCGGCGCGGGAGAATCCGGCTGGGATGTGCTGGTCTGACATAAGGAGTACGCAAAGTGGCAGAAGAAGTCGTCGAAGCAGAAGAGAGCAAAC
Source organism: uncultured Ramlibacter sp. (assembly GCA_964620375.1). Classification (GTDB taxonomy): domain Bacteria; phylum Pseudomonadota; class Gammaproteobacteria; order Burkholderiales; family Burkholderiaceae_C; genus Ramlibacter. The sequence goes on from CAZUKC010000033.1 coordinate 4,223, forward strand.
CGAAAAGCCCCATCCTGATGATCATCGTCGCGGGTGTGGTGCTGCTGGTGCTGTTGGTTGCGGCCGTCGGCGGCACGCTGTTCGCCACCGGCTTCTTTGACAGCAAGGACAAGAAGGCCGCCGCCGCGGCGCTGGCCTCGATGGAAGCCGGCAAGGAAGGCGCGAAGGACGGCGGCGCCAAGGAAGGCGACGCCAAGGGCGGCAAGGAAGGCGAGGCCGGCAAGGCCGCAGCCGGCGCCAGCGCACCCAAACCGGTGGCCAAGACCCCGGCCGAGATGCAGCGCTTCGAGTACCGCTACCACGAGATGGAAAAGGACATGGTGGCCAACCTCACCGGGTCCAAGAAGATCATGCAGGTCAAGGTGGCGTTGATGACGCGCTATGACGACCGCGTCATCGCCAACATCAAGAAACACGAATTCGCGCTGCGCTCGGTAGCACTGGACGTGATGCGCCAGACCAAGGCCGAAGAGATCGAGCAGCCCGACTTCCGCAAGCGCCTGGCCGAGAAGATCCGCGACGAGATGAACGCGACGCTGCAGAAGTTCGAGGACTTCGGCGGCATCGAGGAAATCCACTTCACCAACTTCATCGTTCAGTAAGCCCTCACCGGCCCTTTCCAGGCAGTCGCCCATGGCCACCCAGCCCCTGCTGTCCCCCGAGGAGCTCGCCGCGCTCACGGAATCCGTGCGCACGTCGCCGCCCGCCGAAGGTGACGGCTACAACACCGGCCTGTCCGTACAGCGCCATGACCTGGCCGCGGAGGACAGCAGCCTGGGCGTGAACCTCGTGTCCATCGACATGGTCAACGAGCGCTTCATCCGCCTGTTCCGACTGGGCATGCTCGAGGTGCTGCGCGTCAGCCCGCGCATCAACCCCACGCGGGCGCAGATCATGCGCTTCGGGGACTACTTGAAGGACCTGCGCGCACCGCTGTCGGTGAACATCCTGCGGGTCAATCCGCTGCGCGGGTACTCGATGACCGTCATCGAGCCGGCGGTGATCTTCAGCTCGCTGGACAGCTTCTTCGGCGGCTTCGGCCGCGGCGTGGGTCAGCTGCCGCCAGGCCGGCTGTTCACGCCCACCGAAAACCGCATCATCAAGCTGATCCTGCAGATCCTGTTCCGATCGTTCAAGGAGGCCTGGGGCCCCCTGACCCCGATCGAGTTCGAGCATGTCAGCTCCGAGATCAACCCCCAGTTCGCACAGATCGCCGACGAGAACGACCTGGTGGTCCTCAGCCGCTTCGAGGCCGAATCCAGCACCGCCAGCGCGGGCTTCATCGACATGGTGATTCCCTACATGTCGCTCAAGCCGATTCGCGACCTGCTGCGCAGCCGCCTGCAAAGCGGCGACGGCAATGAAGAATCCGACAAGATCTGGCGCGACCAGCTGGCCTATGCCGTGCAGGACGCCAGCGTCGAGGCCCAGGTCTCCCTGGGCAAGCTCGAGATCACCATGGCCCAGCTGAAGAACCTGCAGGTGGGCGACACCCTCCCCTTCCGCAAGCCTGACCACGCCCGCATGACCGTGGGCGACAAGCCGGTCTTCGAGGTCGAGGTGGGTTCCCTGGGCAACAACGCCGCGGTGATGATGGTCAAGCCCGTCAGCCCCGCCCCTGCCAGCCCCGAGCGCTGAGCCGAATTTCCCGAAGGACGATGCCATGAGCACCACCGAAGAAAACGCCGTCGCCGAGACGACCGACCCCAGCAAGCAGATCCACCCGGACGTCTTGCAGAACATCCCGGTCACCCTGTCCGTGGAGGTGGGCCGTGCCACGATCAAGATCCGCGACCTGATGCGCCTGACGCAAGGCAGCGTGGTCGAACTCGATCGCATCGCCGGCGAGCCGCTGAACCTGCTTGTGAACAACACCGTCGTCGCCCAGGGCGAGGTGGTGCTGGTCAACGAGCGCTACGGCATCCGCCTGACCCGCGTCGTGCCCGCCAGCGAGCGCCTCGAATCCCTCTGATCCGACGACCGAACGAGACCTGGCCATGAACTCCTCCTGGGGCGGCGTCGTGCAGTACCTCCTGAGCTTCGCGCTGGTGGTGGGTCTGCTGCTGGGACTGCTGTGGGCCCTCAAGCGGCTGCAGCTGTCGCCCACCTTCTCGCGGCGCGACCAGCGCCTGCAGGTGGTCGAGTCGCTGTCGCTGGGCGCGCGCTCCAAGATTGCCCTGGTGCGCTGCGACGGCCGCGAGGTCCTGGTCGGTATCACCCCCGCACAGATCACGCCCCTGGGCAGCTGGCGCGCCCCCGACACCGCAGCCCCCCTGCCCCCCCAGGGCCCGACCGCCTTTCCGCCGGAGCCCGGACAGTGAACACCCGCCATGTCCGCTGGCTGGCGCTGCTGGCCACCCTGGTGCTGGCCGTCTGGCCCGAAATGGGCTGGGCCGCCCCCGCGCCCGGGCTGCCCGGCATCAACGTCACCCAGACCCCGCAGGGCCAGCAGTACAGCCTGAGCCTGCAGCTGCTGGCGCTGATGACGTCGCTGACGCTGCTGCCGTCGGCGGTGCTCATGCTGACCGCCTTCGTGCGCATCATCATCGTGCTGTCCATCCTGCGCCAGGCGCTGGGCACCGGCCAGACCCCGCCGAACCTGGTCCTCACGGGGCTGGCCCTGTTCCTGACCCTCTTCGTGATGTCGCCCATCTTCGAAGAGGTGTACCGCAACGCGCTGCTGCCCTACATGGATGGCAAGCTGGGCTTCGAGCAGGCGCTGGGCGCCGCCGAACAGCCCGTACGCGCGTTCCTGCTCAAACAGACCCGCGAGGACGACATCGCCGTCTTCATGGAAATCTCGCGCAAGGGGGCCGTCGCCAGCCCCAGCGAGATTCCCTTCATGACCCTGGTGCCGGCCTTCCTGACCTCTGAGCTCAAGAGCGCTTTCACCATCGGTTTCCTGATCTACATCCCCTTCCTGGTGATCGACCTGATCGTGGCCAGCGTGCTCATGTCCATGGGCATGATGATGCTGTCCCCGATGATGATTTCCATGCCGTTCAAGCTGATGCTGTTCGTGCTGGTGGATGGCTGGTCACTGATCATGGGCTCGCTGGCCTCCAGCTTCGTGATGCCCTAGCCCCGACAACGCCCACGAGAACGGAGTCAAGTGATGGATTCATCGATGGTCGTAGATCTTGCACGGCAGGCCGTATGGGCCACGCTCGTGGTCAGCGCGCCCCTGCTGGGCGTCGCCCTGGTGGTGGGTCTGGTGATCGGCATCATCCAGGCCGCCACGTCGATCAACGAGATGACGCTCAGCTTCATCCCCAAGGTGATCGCCATGGGGCTGGCCACGCTTTTGTTCGGCAGCTGGATGCTGGGCACGCTGGTGGAATTCACCCGCGGCATCTTCCAGCGCATTCCGGCCCTGTTCGGCTGATAAGCGCGTGAGGCCCAGGCCATGGAGCTGCTGGCTGCTGACGTCGTGGCGAGGTTCTACACCTTCCTGTGGCCGATGCTGCGCATCTCGGCCCTGATGGTGACCGCCCCCGTCTTCGCCCTGCGCGCCTTCAACCTGCGTCTGCGCATCCTGCTGGCCATCGTGCTGGCCTGGCTGGTCTACCCCCTGCACACCTGGCCGGTCATCGACCCGACCTCGGCCGCCGGTCTGAAAGAAGTCTTCAACCAGCTGGCCATCGGCGCGATGGCCGGTCTGATCCTGCAAGTGGTGGTGGCGGCCATGGTGGTTGCCGGCCAAGCCATCGCCACCTCCATGGGCCTGGCGATGGCCAACATGATCGACCCCAATATGGGTAACGTGCCCGTGATCTCGCAGTTCCTGATCGTGCTGGGATCGCTGATCTTCGTCGGCGCTGGCGGGCATGTGATTCTGCTGGGTCTCATTCTGGAGAGCTTTCACACCCTGCCGATCGGCACCAGCATCTTCTCGCCCGAGAGCCTGGGCCTGCTGATGCGATGGAGCTCCATGATGTTCCTGGGCGCCGTGCTCATGGCGCTGCCCGTGATGGTGGCCCTGTTGTTCATCAACATCGGTGTGGGCGTGATCACCCGCGCTGCGCCCAGCCTGAACGTCTTCGCCGTGGGCTTCCCGGCCTCGGTGGCCGTCGGCTTCATCGTCCTGCTGGCCTTCATGGGCAGCATCATCGGCCGCATCGACTGGCTCTGGGTGCAGGGCTTCTCTCACGTGCGCGAACTCCTGGGGGTGCCCCGTGGCTGAGAACAGTGCCCAGGAACGGACCGAAGAACCGACCGCGCGGCGCCTGCAGAAGGCGCGCGAGGAAGGTCAGATCGCCCGTTCGATCGAGGCGCCGGCGGCTGCGGTCGTGATCGGCGCGCTGCTGGTCATCACGCTCGCGGGCAGCTGGATGGCCACCCGGCTCACCGCTTCCTTTGCCAGTGGCTTCACCTTCGACCGCAAGACCCTGGACACGCCCTCCCTCATGCTGGCCACCTTCGGCGAGCAGGTGTTCAATGGCTTCCTGGTGGTCCTGCCGGTGATGCTGGTGACCGTGGTGATGGCCATCGTGGCTGCGGGCCTGTCCGGCGGCTTCATGTTCTCGCCCGCGGCAGCGTCGCCCAAGGCCACCAAACTCAGCCCCCTGGAGGGCTTCAAGCGCATGTTCGGGCCGCACGCGCTCGTCGAACTGGCCAAGGCCCTGCTCAAGTGCACCCTGGTCGGTGGCGCGCTGTGGCTGTGCCTGGCCCTGCGCATGGACGACATCCTGCGCATCGGCGAAATGGCCCTGGAGCCCGCCATGGGCCTGGCCGGCACCTTGCTGCTGCAGTGCGCGCTGGTCGTCTCGCTGGCCCTGGCCGTGATCGCCCTGATCGATGTGCCCTGGCAGCGTCACAGCTTCATGAAGCGCATGCGCATGACGCGCCAGGAAATCAAGGACGAGATGAAGGACATGGAAGGCCGTCCCGAAGTCAAGGCGCACATCCGCAAGCGCCAACGCGAGATGGCCAATGCACGCATGCTCAAACGGGTCAAGGACGCCGACGTCGTCATCACCAACCCGGAGCACTTCGCCGTCGCGCTGGAGTACGACCCCAGCAGCAATGGTGCGCCCATCCTGGTGGCCAAGGGCAGCGACTTCATGGCCGCCAAGATCCGCGAGGAAGCCGCCAATGCCGGCGTGCACCTGTTTGCCGCCCCCGAACTGGCCCGTGCGCTGTACTTCACCACCGAACCCGAGCATCCGGTGCCCGAAGCCCTCTACCACGCGGTCGCCCAGGTCATCGCCTACGTCTTCAGCCTCGAGGGTGCGCAGCCGGGCCGCGCCGGCATGCGCCGTCCGCACCCGGTGGTGCCGCCCGCCATGCGCTTCGACGCCGACGGACGGCGCCTGGAGCCCGAACCCGAGGCCGAGGCCGCCCCGGCCTGAGCCGACTTGCCCCTGCCATCCATGCCTGACCCCAACCGCCCACTGCCATGACGAAGAAGTCTCCGTCGCCCTCCTCCAGCCTGCCCCTGCCGCTGCCGGAAGCCAATGGCTACTACAGCACCGAAGACGAACAGCGCATGCAGGCGCTGGTGCGCGCCCTCCTGCAGGGGCGTCGTCACATTGCCCTGTCCAGCGCCTCCAACGAGGCCCTGGACCACTACAGCCGCCTGCTGGTGCGCGACCTGCGCCAGCACGAGCATGTGCGGGTGCTTGCCCACCTGCCCGGCAGCTGCGACAAGCTGGTGCAGCAGATCAACGAGCTACTGGCCGACCTGCCCCTGTCCCAAGTGGTGACCCGGGACGGCGCCGCGCAGCGGCCGGTGCATGTCTTCGTCGTCCACGACAGCCCGACCCTGTCCAGCGCCGAATTCGCGCTGCTGGTGCGACTGGTCAGCGACCTGCCCGGCGCCAACCTGCGCATCGCCCTGATCCAGGACCGCGACTTCGCCGTCACTGGCAACCTGCAGGCACTGGGCGCGCAGGCCCTGCACTGGCGCATCCACGTGGCGGGCATGCCCGCCTCCGCCAGCACCGAGGCCTCGCGTCAGGCGCTGCGCGACGCGCTGCGCGAATCGCCCGACACCCTGCCGCCCTGGGCGCGCCCGTCGGAGGAAAAGCCGGCGCGCCGGCGCTGGCGCTGGGCCTTCTGGCGCCGCTCCGAACCCACCGCCGCCGCACGGGCAGGCACCACCGCCCGCAGGCCCGCGACCTCGAAAAGCGCCCCGCCGCCCGCACGCACCGCGGCCAAGGGCGCGAGCAAACCCCCGGCCAAGACCGGCGTTCGATCTGGCGCCAAGCCCGGGGCTAAAAGCGCCTCCGCCAAGCCTGGCACCCGCGGCGCCCGCGACCCGAGGCCCGAGGACATCACCGCCCGACGCAATCGCGCGGTACTGGTCGGCGGCATCCTCCTGAGCGCCACACTCGCCGGTGCCCTGGGCACCTGGCTGTCGATCCAGCCCTCGGCCCAGCGCGCGGCCAAGCCCGCTGTTCCCATGACCTCTTCCCCCTCGGGAACCCCCGCGGGCACCACCATCGCCCTGCGAGCCCGCTCATGAGCGCCACACCCCCACCCCCGCCGCCCGCCGTGATCGGCAGCGGCAAGCCGCACACCGTCGCCCTCAAGCCTGGCAGCAACATGGCCACGCGCGAGACGGCACGTCCGCGCGACGACGACCCCAGCCCCGGCCTCACCGCGCGCCTGATGGCGACGCTGCGCCGCGGCGAGGAAGCCAGCGCCAGCAAGCGTGGCGCCGCGCCCCCCGACACCGTGGCGATCGCGCCTGCACCCGAGGAGACTTCGGCCGATACGTCGGCCGAGACCGCATCGGGGCTGAGCGCCGCCATCCAGCAACGTATCGCCCAGCT
>CAZUKC010000034.1:0-10958 GCA_964620375.1 uncultured Ramlibacter sp.
AGAAGATGTCGCCGATCTGCTTGGGGCTGCCCAGGTTGAAAGGCTGACCCGCCAGGGTGTGTGTCTCCTGCTCCAGTTGCACGATGCGCTGGCCCAGCTCGGCGCTCTGGCGTGCCAGGGTCTCGCCGTCGATCAGCACGCCATGACGCTCGATGCGATAGAGCGCCTCGCTGCTGTCGATTTCCAGCTGGTAGATGAAGCGCAGCTTCTCGTCACGCTCCAGCCGGGGCCACAGCACGCGGTGCACGTCCAGGGTCTGGTCAGCGTCCTCGCAGGCATAGTCGGCGGCCTTCTCGATCGCCACCTGCGAGAAGGGAATCTGGTGCACCCCCTTGCCGGTGAGGGACTCGTAGTCCACGCCGCCCCGCCCCAGATGACGCTCGGCCAGGCTGGCCAGACCGTGGGGCTTGTGCACCTCCAGCACATAGCTTTGCAGCATGGTGTCGTGTGCATAGCCCGCCACCTCGATGCCGTGGTTGGCAAAGACGTGGCGGTCGTACTTCACGTGCTGGCCCAGCTTCTTGCGTGCGGGGTTCTCCAGCCAGGGCTTCAGGCGCGCCAGCACGGCGTCCAGCGGCAGTTGCGCCGGGGCGTCCGGGTAGGCATGCGCCAGGGGGATGTAGGCCGCCACGCCCGGCTGCGTGCTGAAGGACAGCCCCACGATCTGTGCCCGCATTTCGTCCAGGGACGTGGTCTCGGTGTCCACCGCCACCAGATCGGCAGCCTCGATGCGGACCATCCAGGCCTCGAACTGCTCCCAGGTCAGGACCGTCTCGTACTGCAGGTTGGTGGCCTCGCGGGTTGCGCCCGCCACCGGTGCCTCCGGGATGTCGAACAGGTCCGGGCCTCGCGCCTTCGCGCCGCCGCGGGGCTTGCGTCCTTTTTCTTCTTCGGGCTGCGCGTGCTCGTCCAGCTGACGCGCCAGCCCCTTGAAGCCATAGCGCTCGTAGAAGGCCTTGAGGGCCTCGCTGTCCTGACCCCCCAGCACGATGTCGTCCAGCGCCGGCAGGCGCGGCAGGTGCTCGCGCAGATCGCAGTCGGTGCGGATGGTCACCAGCGCCCGGCCGGTGGGCAGCCAGTCCAGGGCCTTGCGCAGGTGCTCGCCCACGGCGCCCTTGACCTCGTGCACCCGCTCCAGGAGGGCGTCCAGCGATCCGTACTCCGTGAGCAGCTTGACCGCGGTCTTGGGCCCCACCTTGTCCACGCCCGGCACGTTGTCCACCGTGTCGCCCACCAGGGTCTGGTAGTCGATCATCAGGTGCGGCGGCACCCCGAATTCGGCCGTCACGCCGGCCACATCGCGACGGCGGTCGTTCATGGTGTCGATCACCATCACGTGCTCGTTCACCAGCTGGCTCAGATCTTTGTCTCCCGAAGAGATCACGGTCGACAGCCCCTGCTGCATCGCCAGGCGCGACAGCGAGCCGATCACGTCGTCGGCCTCGACCCCCGGCACCCCCAGCACCTTCCAACCGAGCAGGCGCACCACCTCGTGGATCGGCTCGATCTGTGCGCGCAGGTCGTCGGGCATGGCCGAGCGGTTGGCCTTGTACTGGGGGTAGAGATCGTCGCGGAAGGTTTTGCCCGGCGCGTCGAACACGCACACCGCGTAGTCGGCACGGATGTCCTTGCGCAGCTTCTGCATCATGTTGATCATTCCCCGGACCGCGCCGGTCGCGGCGCTGGTCGGGTCGCCGGGCACGGCCCGCAGGTCGGGCATGGCGTGGAAGGCGCGGTACAGGTAGCTGGAGCCGTCCACCAGCAGGAGGGTGGGGCGGGGAGGCTCGGGGGGCTGCGGGGGCTGGGGCTCGCTCATGCCACGATTGTGCCTTTCGGGCCCCGCCGGGCTGCCCCTCCTACAATGCAGGGATGCGCGCAATCCTGATGTTTTTCGCCCTCCTGGGCGTAGCTGGCACGGCCCTGGCCCAGGTGCCGGCCGTCGTCTCCAGCACGTCCGAGCCCCTGGAAGGCCGTCAGAACCAGAAGATCGAGCGCATACGTCACGAGGATGCCGGCAGCCGTATCGACGAGGTGCGCGTCGGCGGCCAGACCCAGAGCATCACCGTCCAGCCCAAGATGGAGGGCATGCCCGCCTACGAGATCCAGCCCAGCTCCATGATCCGGGGTCGACCCCGTGACGCGCGCGAGGGCATGGACAACACCGGCGGCCAGCGCTCCTGGAACGTCCTGCGCTTCTGATTTCCACGCCATGGCCGTCTTCACCGAAGTCTCCGCCGACGCGGCGGGTGAACTCCTGCGTGAGCTGCACCTGGGCGAACTGACCGCGCTGCAAGGCATCCAGGGCGGCATCGAGAACACCAACTACTTCGTCACCAGCGAACAGGACGGCCAGACCCGCCAGTGGGTGCTGACGCTCTTCGAGCGTCTCACCTTCGAGCAGCTGCCCTTTTACCTGTACCTGATGAAGCACCTGGCCCAGCGCGGTATCCCGGTGCCTGACCCCCAGGGCAATGCCAGCGGCGACCTGCTGCACACCGTGTGCGGCAAGCCCGCGGCGCTGGTCGATCGGCTGCGCGGGCGCAGCGAGCTCGCGCCTACCGAGGTTCACTGCGCGGGCGTGGGTGACGCCCTGGCGCGCATGCACCTGGCGGCCCGTGACTACGGCCGCTCCCAGCCCAATCTGCGGGGCCTGGCCTGGTGGAATGAGACGGCGCCGGTGGTGTTGCCCTTTCTCGACGCCGCGCAGGCCTCCCTCCTGCAGGGCGAACTGGCCTACCAGAACCACGTGGCGGGCGGTGCGGCCTATGCCTCGCTGCCCCGCGGGCCGGTCCACGCCGACCTGTTTCGCGACAACGTGATGTTCGACCAGGGACCGGGCGGTCCCGAGCTCACGGGCATCTTCGATTTCTATTTCGCCGGCGTCGACACCTGGCTGTTCGACCTCGCGGTGTGCCTGAACGACTGGTGCATCGACCTGGCTACCGGCGCCCATGACCCGGCGCGCTCGCAGGCCCTGATCCAGGCCTACACGGCGCAACGCCCCCTCACCGGCGCCGAGCGCGCGCTCCTGCCCGCCATGCTGCGGGCCGGCGCGCTGCGTTTCTGGATCTCGCGCCTGTGGGATTTCCACCTGCCCCGAGAGGCCAGCATGCTCAAACCCCACGACCCGACCCACTTCGAGCGGGTCCTGCGCCAGCGCCGGGACCATCCCGTTCGGGCCTGATGCGCCTGGCCCTGTCCCGCCAATGGCCAAACCGCGTTAAATTGCAGCAATGAAACTCAACGTCGTCCCCGCGCGCGACGGCATCGCCTGGGTGCGTGCCGGCATGCGTACCTTCTTCAGGCAGCCGCTGGCGCTGGCGGGGTTGTTCTTCATGTACATGGCCCTGGTGATGGTGGCGGCGATGCTGCCTCTGATCGGCCCCGTGCTGGCCGGCATGCTGGTGCCCGCGGCCACGCTGGGCCTGATGGCCGCTACCGCCGAAGCCCAGCGCGGGCGCTTTCCCATGCCCTCCATCCTGTTTAGCGCCTTCCGCGCGGGCCGCGAGCGTCTGCGGGCCATGCTGGTGCTGGGGGCGGCCTATACCTTGGGTTCGATGCTGGCCACGGGCCTGGCCACCCTGATCGCGGGCGCGCCGCCCTCGGGCGCTGAGGGCGTTCCGATCAACGCGGCCACCGTGCTGGCGCTCGCCCTGCACCTGCCCCTGTTCCTGATGTTCTGGCATGCGCCGGCGCTAGTGCATTGGCACGGCGTCACTCCTGCCAAGAGTCTCTTTTTCAGCGTCGTGGCCGTGATCCGCAACTTCGGCGCGCACCTCGTGTACAGCCTGGCCTGGGGCGCGGTGTTCATGGTGGTCGGTTCGGTCCTGGGCCTGGTCGCCGGTCTGGTAGGCGGGCCCACGGTGGCCCAGGCGGTGATGATGCCCACGGCCCTTTTGCTGGCGTCGATGTTCTCCACCTCGATCTACTTCAGCTTCCAGGCCTGCTTCCCCCAAGAGGCGCAGGCCCCCGAGCTGACCCCGGTCACGCCCTCGGAGTGATCACCCCACCGGCGTGAGCTTGGCCACCGACAGGGCCAGCCATTTCACGCCGTGCCGCCCGAACTTCACCTGCGCCCGGGCGTCGTCGCCGGTGCCCTCGAGCATCAGCACCGTGCCCTCTCCAAACTTGTTGTGGAACACCTGCAGGCCCGCGCGCAGGCCGTGCGCGGGCGCCGCCTTCTGCGGCGGCACCGGCGGGCTGGCGAAGTGACCGGGAGCCAGGTCGCGCGGGTAGCCACCCCGCGAGCCGCCGTAGCCTGAACCGAACCCGAAGGGCGCACTGGCTGGCATCGGCGCCTGCTTGGGCGTGAGCCACTTCAGCGCGTGCTCGGGCAGCTCGTCGAAGAAGCGGCTGCGGATGTTGTAGCGGGTCTGGCCATGCAGCAGGCGCGTCTGCGAGTGGCTCAGGTACAGGCGCTGGCGGGCTCGCGTGATCGCCACATACATCAGACGCCGTTCCTCCTCCAGCCCCTCGTGCTCGGTCATGGACCGCTCGCTCGGGAACAGGCCCTCTTCCAGGCCCGTCACGAACACGCAGTCGAACTCCAGGCCCTTGGCGGAATGCACGGTCATGAGCTGCACCGCGTCCTGGCCGGCCTGGGCCTGGTTGTCGCCAGACTCCAGCGCGGCGTGGGTCAGGAAGGCGGCCAGCGGTGAGAGCGTCTCGCCGGTGTCGGGCGCCACGTCGTCGGCGAGCGGCTCGGTCAGGGGCTCGTCCAGCAGGGGCTGACTCGGATCCAGCCCCTGGCTGGCGGGCGACTGCGCCAGTTCGTCCACCGGCAGGGCCACCGCGTCGCGCCCGAAGCCCTCCTGGGTCACGAAGCTTTCGGCGGCGTTCACCAGTTCCTCGAGGTTCTCCACCCGGTCCGCGCCTTCGCGTTCGCTCCGGTAGTGCTCGATCAGCCCCGAGTGCTGCAGCACCAGCTCGATGATCTCGCGCAGGGTCAGGCCCTGGGTCTGTTCGCGCAGCACGTCGATCTTGGCGACGAAGGCGCCCAGATTGGCGCCGGCCTTGCCAGTGGTGGCACTCACCGCATCGTGCAGGGAGCAGCCCGCGGCACGTGCCGCGTCCTGCAGCTGCTCGATGCTGCGCGCGCCGATGCCGCGCGGCGGAAAGTTCACCACCCGCAGGAAGGAGGTGTCGTCATGCGGGTTCTCCAAGAGGCGCAGGTAGGCCAGCGCGTGCTTGATCTCCGCGCGCTCGAAGAAGCGCAGGCCGCCGTACACCCGATAGGGCACGCCGGCGTTGAAGAGGGCCGTCTCGATCACCCGGCTCTGGGCGTTACTGCGATACAGCACCGCGATTTCCTGGCGCGGGATGCCACCCGCCAGCGGGTCATGGTCGCCGCGCACCAGGTGGCGGGCTTCCTCCACCACCCACTGCGCCTCGGCCAGGTCGGAGGGCGCCTCGTAGACCCGCACCGGTTCGCCGGGGCCCTGGTCGGTGCGCAGGTTCTTGCCCAGACGCCCGGTGTTGTGGCTGATCAGGGCGTTGGCTGAATCCAGGATGTTGCTGAAGCTGCGGTAGTTCTGTTCCAGCTTGATCTGGTGACGCACCCCGAACTCGCGCACGAAGTCGGCCATATTGCCCACGCGCGCGCCTCGGAAGGCGTAGATGCTCTGGTCGTCATCGCCCACGGCAAACACCGCATTGCCCTCGCCCGAGAACACCTTGATCCAGGCGTACTGCAGCCGGTTGGTGTCCTGGAACTCGTCGATCAGGATGTGGCGAAAGCGCCGCTGGTAGTGCTCGCGTACCGCCGCGTGGTCCCGCATCAGCTCGTAGCTGCGCAGCATCAGCTCGCCGAAGTCCACCACGCCTTCGCGCTGGCACTGGTCCTCATAAAGCTGGTAGATCTCCACGCGCCGGCGGTCCTCGTCGTGGCGGATCGTCACGTCGCCGGGGCGCTGGCCGTCTTCCTTGCAGCCGTTGATGAACCACTGCGTCTCCTTGGCGGGAAAGCGCTCGTCGTCGATGTGGTACTGCTTCATCAGGCGCTTGATCGCCGACAGCTGGTCCTGCGTGTCCAGGATCTGGAAGCTTTGGGGCAGATTGGCCAACTTGTAGTGCGCGCGCAGGAAGCGGTTGCACAGGCCGTGGAAGGTTCCGATCCACATGCCCCGGACGTTCACCGGCAGCATCGCGCCCAGTCGGGTCATCATCTCCTTGGCGGCCTTGTTGGTGAAGGTCACCGCCATCACCCCGCCCGGCGAGACCTGGCCGGTGGACAGCAGCCAGGCGATGCGCGTGGTCAGCACCCGCGTCTTGCCCGAGCCAGCGCCGGCCAGGATCAGGGCGTGCTCGGGCGGCAGGACGACCGCGGCGCGCTGTTCCTCATTGAGCTGGCGCAGCAGGGGCACATCGGGTGCGGCGGTCGAAAACGGCGAGACATCGAGGGACATGACGCATTGTAGGAAGCGCGCCACACACGCTACTGCCGCACGGGCCGAATCCCCCGCCGGGCGGGCCTGCCGCCCGCAGGCACTACAATCAGCCACCCGGCCCAAGCACTGCGGCCCGGTTTCTTTCGGCCCGGTGGTCTGCGCGATCGCCCGGCGCCGCGGGCTCCGGGCCAACATCCAAGCGCTCTCCCTGTTCCACCAACAGTTACCAGGAGCCTGGCATGGAAATCTTCGATTACGACAACGTCCTGCTGCTGCCACGCAAGTGCCGCGTGGAAAGCCGTTCCGAGTGCAATGCCGGCGTCGAGCTCGGTGGCCGCACCTTCCGCATCCCGGTCGTCCCCGCCAACATGAAGACCGTGGTGGACGAGAAGATCTGCCTGTGGATGGCCCAGAACGGCTACTTCTACGTGATGCACCGCTTCGACCTGGACAACGTCGCCTTTGTGCGTGCCATGCATGCCCAGGGCGCCTACGCCTCGATCTCGCTGGGTGTGAAGAAGGCCGACTACGACACCGTGGACGCGCTGGCCGCCCAGGGCCTGGTGCCCGAGTACATCACCATCGACATCGCCCACGGCCATGCCGACACCGTGCAGCGCATGATCGCCCACCTGAAGCAAAAGCTTCCGGCCAGCTTCGTCATCGCCGGCAACGTGGGCACGCCCGAGGCGGTCATCGACCTGGAAAACTGGGGCGCCGACGCCACCAAGGTGGGCATCGGCCCGGGCAAGGTCTGCATCACCCGCATGAAGACCGGCTTCGGCACCGGCGGCTGGCAGTTGTCCGCCCTCAAGTGGTGCGCCCGGGTGGCCACCAAGCCTATCATCGCTGACGGCGGTATCCGCGAGCACGGCGACATCGCCAAGAGCATCCGCTTCGGGGCTACGCTGGTCATGATCGGCTCCATGCTCGCCGGCCACGAGGAATCACCCGGCCAGACCGTGGAAGTCGACGGCAAGTTGTACAAGGAGTACTACGGCTCCGCCTCCGACTTCAACAAGGGCGAATACAAGCACGTCGAAGGCAAGCGCATCCTGGAGCCAGTCAAGGGCAAGCTCGCCGACACCCTGCGCGAGATGGAAGAAGACGTCCAGAGCTCCATCAGCTACTCCGGCGGACGCACGCTCATGGACATCCGCAAGGTCAATTACGTGATCCTGGGCGGTGACAACGCGGGCGAGCACCTGCTGATGTAGGTCGGGGTCTCAGCCCCTCACGACTCAGTCCGTCACGAGGTCGCGGGCCAGCTGGTTCAGGCGGTGTCCGGGCACCGTCATCGCCTCCACCACGCTGAAGTGGTTCAGCCCGGGCAGGGCCTCGCACACCGGCACCCGCGCCGGCCCCCAAGCCTGGCGGATCATCTCGTTGTGCCGGATGAATTCCATGCTTTCGCTGCCCCCCACCACGGCCGCCAGCTGCCCGCGCGGGGGCGGCGGCAGCAATGCCGGGCTGGCCTGGCGCACCTGTTCGGGCGTGAGCCGCAGCGATTCCTGCAGCGACGGCGTACGCCGCACCGGCTCCAGGTCGAACAGGCCCGAGATCGACAGGGCCCGCGTCACCAGGTCCGGGGGCAGGGCCGGGTCGTAGCGTTCCCACAGGCAGGACAGCATCATCGCGGCCAGGTGCCCGCCGGCCGAATGCCCCGCGACGCTGATGCGGCCCGGGTCGCCGCCGTGCCGGGCAATGTGCCGCCAGGTCCAGGCCAGGGCCCGCACCATCTGCATCACGATCTCCGTCAGGGGCACCTGCGGGCACAGGTCGTAATTGGGCACCACCACGCAGGCGCCAGCCTGCGTGAAGGCCGGTGCCACGAAGGAGTGGTCCCGTTTGTCCAAAGAGCGCCAGTAGCCCCCGTGGATGAAGACCACCACCGGCGCGTCGCGCCCGGGACCGGGGAACACGTCCAGCGTCTGGCCCGCCGACGGCCCGTAGGCGATGTCCAGGGTGCAGGGCTGCTGCGCCCGTACCCGCTGCGAATCGCGCGCCCAGCGCTCGAAGTGCGCCGCATGTTCGGGCACGCGGGCGCGGTTGTTGTACATCGCCTCCAGCCACTGGGGGTCATCGTGCTTCATCGGATCTCCTGGACGTGGGTTGCGGGTCGGCGCGCCGTCTGCGCGTGTCCCGCTATCCTAAGCCGGGAGGCCCCCCGGCACGAGGCCTAGAATCTCCATTCCAGCCCTTACGCACCATGCCCAAGGCCCCTGCTTCCACCCCCGCCACCTACGAGGCCGCCCTCGAGGAACTCGAACAGCTCATCGCGCAGATCGAGTCGGGCCAGCTGCCCCTGGAGCAGATGCTGGCTGGCTACGAGCGGGGCGCCCAGTTGCTGGCGTTCTGCCGCAGCAAGCTCGAGGCGGTGGACCAACAGATCAAGGTGCTGGACGAGGGCACCCTCAAGCCCTGGACGCAGGAATGACGGGCCCCTTCGATTTCCCGCGCTGGAGCGCCGACCGCCTCGCGAGCGTGGAGTCAGCGCTGGACCGCTGGGTCGTGGCGCAGGCCCCCGCCGGCCTGGGCGAGGCCATGCGTTACGCCGTCCTTGACGGCGGCAAGCGTCTGCGCCCCCTGCTGGTACTGGCCGCCGCCGAAGCCGTGAACGGACACCCCCTGGCTGCCTTGCGCGCCGCCTGCGCGGTCGAATTGATCCACGCCTACTCTCTGGTCCACGACGACATGCCCTGCATGGACAACGACGTCCTGCGACGCGGCAAACCCACGGTCCATGTGCGCTTCGGGCAGGCGCAGGCCCTGCTGGCCGGCGATGCACTCCAGGCCCTGGCCTTCGAGCTGATCACCCCGCCCGCCACCGAGATACCCGATCGCACCCAGGCCGACCTGTGCCGCCTGCTCGCCCGCGCTGCCGGGCACCAGGGCATGGCGGGCGGCCAAGCCATCGACCTGGCCAGTGTCGGACGCGCCCTCCAGGAAGACGAACTGCGCCAGATGCACCGCCTCAAGACCGGCGCCCTCCTGCGAGGCAGCGTCCTGATGGGGGCTGCCTGCGGCACCCCCGCCGCGCCGGCCCTCGAGGGCCTGGCCCGCTACGGCGACGCCGTTGGCCTGGCCTTCCAGGTCGTCGACGACATCCTGGACGTCACCGCCGACTCCGCCACCCTGGGCAAGACCGCCGGCAAGGACGCCGCGCAGGACAAGCCCACTTATGTTTCCCTCATGGGCCTGGAGCGCTCGCGGGCCTACGCCGCATCCCTCTTCGACGAGGCGGTCAGCGCCCTGGGGGCCAGCGGCCTGCCCGACACCCGCGCC
Organism: uncultured Ramlibacter sp.; assembly: GCA_964620375.1. Taxonomy (GTDB): domain Bacteria; phylum Pseudomonadota; class Gammaproteobacteria; order Burkholderiales; family Burkholderiaceae_C; genus Ramlibacter. The sequence goes on from CAZUKC010000034.1 coordinate 9,672, forward strand.
CTGCAGGCCCTGGCCGACATGGTGATCCGCCGCACCCACTGAGGCCCATCCCGCACCGCACGCAATACAGACGAAAGACGACAGGACGGACGATACGCATGGCTTCCCTGCTTGAATCAATCGCGGACCCCGCAGAACTGCGCCGCCTGACGCGCCAGCAACTGCCTCAGCTCGCCGACGAGCTGCGTGCCTACGTCCTGGACAGCGTCTCGCGCACCGGCGGCCACCTGAGCTCCAACCTGGGCACGGTCGAACTCACCATCGCGCTGCACTACGTCTTCAACACCCCGCACGACCGCCTGGTGTGGGACGTCGGCCACCAGACCTATCCCCACAAGATCCTCACCGGCCGCCGCGACCGCATGAACACCCTGCGCCAGCTGGGCGGCCTGTCCGGTTTCCCCCTGCGCACCGAGAGCCCCTACGACGCCTTCGGCACCGCGCATTCCTCCACCAGCATTTCCGCGGCCCTGGGCATGGCGCTGGCCGCGCGTCGCAAGGGCGAAGACCGCAAGGCCGTGGCCATCATCGGCGACGGCGCCATGACTGCGGGCATGGCCTTCGAGGCCCTGAACAACGCCGGCGTCGCCGACTGCGACCTGCTGGTGGTCCTCAACGACAACGACATGTCCATCAGCCCCCCGGTGGGCGCGCTCAATCGCTACCTGGCACAACTGATGTCCGGGCAGTTCTATGCCGCCGCCAAGAACGTGGGCAAGAACATGCTCAAGGTGGCGCCCCCGCTGTTCGAACTCGCCAAGCGCTTCGAGGAACACGCCAAGGGCATGGTGGTGCCCGCCACCCTCTTCGAGAAGTTCGGCTTCAACTACATCGGGCCGATCGACGGCCACGACCTCGACTCCCTCATCCCCACTCTCGAGAACATCCGCCACCTCAAGGGCCCGCAGTTCCTGCATGTGGTCACGCGCAAGGGCCAGGGCTACAAGCTGGCCGAGGCCGACCCCGTGATGTACCACGGCCCCGGCAAGTTCGACCCCAAGGTCGGCATCACGCCCCCGGCCACGCCGCCCAAGACCACCTTCACCCAGGTCTTCGGCCAGTGGCTGTGCGACATGGCCGCCCAGGACAAGCGCCTGGTTGGCATCACGCCGGCCATGCGCGAAGGCTCGGGGATGGTCGAATTCGAAAAACGTTTCCCCGACCGCTACTACGACGTCGGTATCGCCGAGCAGCATGCTGTCACTTTTGCTGCGGGTCTCGCCTGCGAGGGGGCGAAGCCGGTGGTCGCGATCTACTCCACCTTCCTGCAGCGCGCCTACGACCAGT
>CAZUKC010000035.1:0-10931 GCA_964620375.1 uncultured Ramlibacter sp.
ACCCGTTGCGAGACCGCTTCGGCATCGTTGCCCGCCTGGAGTTCTACACCGCCGACGAACTGACTCGCATCGTCCACCGCAGCGCGGGCCTGATGAAGGCGCCCCTCGACGAAGCCGGTGCCACCGAGATCGCGCAGCGTTCCCGCGGAACGCCCCGTATCGCCAACCGGCTGCTGCGGCGCGTGCGCGATTACGCCGAGGTCAAGGGCGACGGCCGCATCACCCAGGCCATCGCGCAGAGGGCGTTGGCCATGCTGGATGTCGATCCGCAGGGCTTCGACGTGATGGACCGCAAGCTGCTGGAAGCGGTGATCCACCGCTTCGACGGTGGCCCGGTGGGACTGGACAACATCGCCGCGAGCATCGGCGAAGAGGCCGGCACGATCGAGGACGTGATCGAGCCTTACCTCATTCAGCAAGGCTACTTGCAACGCACGCCACGCGGGCGCATCGCCACGCTGGCGGCGTTCCGGCATCTGGGGGTGGCGCCCCCGGCGGCAGCGGGCGGGCTGTTCCCCGATACGGCTTGAGCCGCGCTGGCCTCAGGCCGTGTGTTCGTCCATGGCGCTGCGCGCCAGGTGACCGGTGTCCGACCACCCCACCACGGTGAGGCTCTCCGGCGTCCACAGCAGACGGTTGATGGCGGCGTTGGGCAGCTCCCAGGTACGCGGCGCGTCGACGCTCTGACCGGTCGCCAGACGATAGAGTGCATCGAGCACTCCGCCATGCGCCACGATCACGACGAGTCCGCCCGTGTGGCGTTCGGCGATGTGGTGCACCGTCTCGCACACACGATCGCGCAGGGCGAGCAGGGACTCGCCGCCCTCGGGCGGCGCCCAGTGTGGAACCCGCCGGCGCCAGTGCTGCGCGTGCTCGGGCCAGGTGGCCTCGATCTCCTGGAAGGTCTTGCCCTCGAACATCCCGAAGCGTCGCTCCCGCAGGCCCGTGGCCGCGTGCAGCGTGGCCCCCGCGGCCTGTGCGATCGGCTGTGCCGTGTGCCAGGCCCGCTGCAGGTCGCTGGAGTAGACCGCGCGCACCGGCTCCTGCGCCAGGGCGCTGCCCACCTGGCGGGCCTGCCAGCGTCCGTGCTCGTTCAGACCGATATCCGTCTGTCCCTGGATGCGGGTGTCCACGTTCCAGGCGGTCTCGCCATGACGCACGGCGATGATGCGGGTGATCTCCATGCGGGACATTGTAGGAAGGCCACTCGGCCGCGCCGTTTAGCGCGAGATCGTGATGTCCACCCGGCGCGACCCCTGTGGCGGCTGCGGAAATCCCTGGAGGGCGGCTTCGATCAGTGCCGGCCAGGCCTTGGCGGGGTCGATCCAGTAGCCCTCATGGAAGGCTCGCGTTTCGTACACGACCCGCCCTGTGGCCAGGTCACGCATCACCAGACTGACCTCACGCAGGTACCAGGGGCTGTCAATGCCGCCCAGTGGAACGCCGATGCCCAGGCCCCAGCCGACCCCACCCGGATAGCCCAGGCCCACCCCGCCCCATCCCCCCCACCCGCCCCAATGGCGCTGGGCCCAGGGCGAGAGCGCCTGCTGTGTGCGCCCCCAGACCTGCACGCTCAGGGCTGGTGCGGCGTCGTCGCGTCGCAGACCGAGCCGGGCCAGCGCCGAGTCGGCGACCATTTCCAGCCGAGGCTGTGCGGGGTCGTTCACCTGCGAGGGCAGGCGTTCGTAGCGGTAGGCGGTCTGGGCCGGCAGCCCGGGCAGGGTGGAGAAGGACTGCACGGTGCTGTCCATCCGGTAGGTGCTGGCACACCCGGCCAGCAGCGTCGCCACGGTCAGGAGCAGGGCGGCCCAGACACGGCTTGCGGCGGTGTTCGGACCGCGTGGACAGGCGCCAGGAACGCGCATCAAAGAACCTCCGTCATGGAAAGCGGGCGGGCCGCCACTGCCACCCCGCCGGGCTCAGAGGCGCACGATCTGCAGGCCGGGCAGGGACCCGGTGGGGGCGTCGAAGGATTCGCCGTCGAAGGCCTTGTCGCCGTCCTCACAAGGCACACCGCTGGCCTGCAGGCCCTTGAAGTCGTAGTGTGTGCCATCGGCCAGGTGCGAGGGCACGACATTTTGTAAGGCCGAGAACATGTTTTCGAGCCGGCCCGGGTGCTTCTTTTCCCACTCCTGCAGCATGGCCGACACCTGCTTGCGCTGCAGGTTCTCCTGGCTGCCGCACAGGGTGCAGGGGATGATGGGGAAGGCGCGGTGGGCGGCCCAGCGCACGATGTCCTTTTCGGCGACATAGGCCAGCGGGCGAATCACGAGGTGGCGACCGTCGTCGCTCACCAGCTTGGGCGGCATGGCCTTGAGCTTGCCGCCGAAGAACATGTTCAGGAACAGCGTCTGCAGGATGTCGTCGCGGTGGTGGCCCAGCGCGATGCGGGTGGCACCCAGCTCGTCAGCCACCCGGTACAGGATGCCCCGGCGCAGGCGCGAGCACAGGCTGCACATCGTCTTGCCCTCGGGGATCTTGTCCTTGACGATGGAGTAGGTGTCCTGGTTCTCGATGTGGAAGGGAACGCCCAGCCGGGAGAGGTAGTCGGGCAGCACATGCTCCGGAAAGCCCGGCTGCTTCTGGTCGAGGTTGACCGCGACGATCTCAAAGCGCACCGGTGCGCGCTGCTGCATCTTCAGCAGGATGTCCAGCAGCGTGTAGCTGTCTTTGCCGCCCGACAGGCACACCATCACCTTGTCGCCCTCGCCGATCATGTCGTAGTCGGCGATGGCCTGGCCGACCTGACGGCACAGCCGTTTTTCCAGCTTGTGGGTTTCGCGCTCGATCTTTGCGGCACGCGCGACCTCACCGGCCCCGTTGGGGGCGCGGGCAGGGGCTAAGGCTTCGACCCAGGCGGCGCTCATGGACACGATTGTCTCACTGCACAGGAGGGCCGACCTATGATGACCCAGTGAAGCCCGGTGCCTTCGAGACGACTCGCGAGACTGCTCGCATCCAGGGGCTGACCTCGCAGGAGGCGCGTGCGCGCCAGGCCCGCACAGGGCCCAACCTGCTGGCGCAGCCCGGTCGGCGCGGCGCCTGGCAGCTGCTGTCGTCGGTGCTCTCTGAGCCGGTGTTTCTGCTGCTGCTGGCGGCTGCGGGCCTGTACCTGGTACTGGGCGACCTGGGCGAGGGGCTGCTGTTGGCGGCCTTCGCGGTCCTGAGCGTTCTCCTGGTCGTCTGGCAGGAGCGCCGCAGCGCCCGCGCCCTGGAGGCTCTGCGCGAGCTGGCCGCGCCACAGGTACGGGTCTGGCGCGACGGCCGGCCCTGTGTCATTCCCGCGCGTGATCTCGTGCCGGGTGACTTCATGGCGGTCGGCGAAGGCGAGCGGGTCACGGCCGACGCGGTGCTGCGCGAGGCGCGCGGGCTGTCGGTGGACGAGTCCCTGCTCACCGGCGAGTCCGCGCCGGTGCCCAAGCGGCCCACGACCGATGCACCCGATAGGGCCGGGGACGACACCCGCGTGCAGGCCGGCACGCGGGTGGTCGCCGGCGAGGGCGGGGCCGAGGTCACCGCCATCGGTGCCGCCACCGTGATGGGCCGCATCGGCGCGTCGCTGGCCAGCATCGAACTGGCGCCCACGCCCTTGCAGCGGCAGCTGCGGCAACTGGTGCGCTGGATGGGGCTGATCGCCGTGGCCGTGAGCGTGCTGGTGGTGCTCTGGCACGGGCTGCGCGCCGACGACTGGGGTCAGGGACTGCTGGCGGGCATCGCGTTGGCGATGGCCCTGCTGCCCGAGGAGTTCCCGATGGTCCTGACCGTCTTCCTGGCCCTGGGTGCCTGGCGTCTGGCCCGGGTGCAGGTGCTGGCAAGGCGGCCTGCGGTGGTCGAGGCCCTGGGGGCGGCCACCGTCCTGTGCGTGGACAAGACCGGTACCCTCACCGAGAACCGCATGCAGCTGCGCAACCTGGTGGTCACCGACCCCGGCGCGCGCCCCGTGGGCACCGTCACCTTGCCGCTGGCCGCTGGCGCAAGCCTGCCTGAGGCCGCGTACCTGCTGCTGGAGCATGCACTTCTGGCGTCGCAGCGCGGTGGCGTCGAACCCATGGACGCAGCGCTCTTCCTGCAGGGCGACGCCGCGCTGGCGGGCACCGAGCACCTGCATCCGCGCTGGCGTATTGCGCAGGTGCACGGCATCGTCCCTGACCTGCTGGCGGTCACGCAGGACTGGGTGGGCGATGACGGGTTGCACCGGCTTGCGGCCAAGGGCGCACCTGAAGCCATCGCCGACTTGTGTCACCTGGCGCCCGAGGCGCGCGAGGGGCTGCGGGCGCAGGCCCAGAGCCTGGCGGCGCGCGGCCTGCGGGTGCTGGCCGTGGCGCGGGGCGAGGTCTGCGCGCAGCCGGTGCGCCATCCGCATGACGGTGACTTCACGCTGCTGGGACTGGTGGCCTTCGAGGATCCCCTGCGCGCCAGCGTGCCGGGCGCGGTGGCCCTGGCGCGCCAGGCAGGCATCGCAGTGGTGATGATCACGGGCGACCATCCCGCGACCGCGCTGGCCATAGCGGCCCAGGCCGGGATCGACACCGACGCGGGCGCCCTCACCGGGGCCCAGCTGCAGCAGATGGACGACGCGGCGCTGGCCGATGCGGTACGGCGGGTACGGGTGTTCGCCCGCGTCTCGCCGCAGGACAAGCTGCGGCTGGTACAGGCGCTGGACCGCGACGGCGAGGTCGTGGCCATGACCGGCGATGGCGTCAACGACGCGCCAGCCCTGCGCGCTGCGCACATCGGTATCGCCATGGGTGTGCGCGGTACCGACGTGGCCCGCGAGGCCGCCAGCGTGGTGCTGCTGGATGAGGATTTCGGGCGCATCGTCGAGGGTGTGCGCCTGGGCCGGCGCATCGACGACAACCTGCGCAAGGTGATGACCTACATCATCGCCATCCATGTGCCCATTGGCGGGCTTGCCCTGCTGCCGTTGCTGCTGGGGATGCCGCCGCTGATGCTGCCGGTGCACGTGGTGATGACCGAAATGATCATCGACCCGGTGTGCTCCCTGGCCTTCGAGAACGCGCCGCAGGCGCGGGGTCTGATGTCGCGTCCGCCGCGGCCCGCCAGCGCGCCGCTGGTAGACCGCGTGTTGCTGCTGCAGGCCGCCGTGCAGGGCGCTGCCCTGCTGGCGGTCGCTCTGGCGGCTTACGCGCTGGCCCTCGGTGCTGGCCAGCCGGTGGAGGAGGCGCGGGCCCTGTCCTTCGTCGCGCTGACCGCAGGCAACCTGTCGCTGGTGGCGGTCAACGCCGGCGCCGGTCTGTCCGTGCGGGAACTGGCCACGCCCGCATTTCGCGCCTTCTGGATCATGGCGGCCCTGGCGGCAGGCCTGATCAGCGCCACGCTGGTGGTGCCGGCGGCGCAGTCCCTGATGAAGTTCGCGCTGCCCTCGCCGGGGGCGCTGGGCCTGGTGCTGGCGGCGGTGGCTGCCATCACTGCGCTGGCCTGGCGGATGCGGCCCGCGCGGCCCTGAGGCGTCCGCGTCAGGCGGTCACCACTGCCCGGTCTCGACCCGGATCGCCACCTCGCAGTCGTCGAAGATCTCCAGCTTGGCGATCGAGACACGCACGCCGATCACGCCGTGCAGCTGCATCAGGCGTGCGGCCAGCTTGCCGATCAGGCTTTCCAGCAGATTGACGTGTTCGGCGGTGCATTCGTCGATGATGATGGCGCGCACCTTGCGGTAGTCCAGCACGTGCAGGATGTCGTCGTCGTGCGGCAGCAGGGGCTGGGTGCCCAGATTGAGCTCGGCGTCCACGCGTATCGGCTGCGGCGCGGCCTTCTCGTGCTCCAGGATGCCCAGGTTGGCGTCAAAGCGCAGCCCGGTCAGGGTAAGGATTTGGGTGCCGGCCTTGGTCATGTCGTGCGCGCGCAGGCCCTACATCAGCGAGAAATCGCGATCGAACTTCATCAGGTGCTGGCCGCCGTCCACCAGCAGGGTGGTGCCTGTGATGGAGCCGTTCTCCAGCGCGAAGCGCACCGCGCCCACCACGTCGGCCGCGGTGGAGGATCGACCCAGGGGCGAGAGCCGATGCAGCTGCCGGAATTTCTCGTCCGACAGCATGTGGCTGGTCAGGGTCAGGCCGGGCGCCACGCCCACCACCCGCAGCTGCGGCGCCAGCGCCAGGGCCAGCATGGTGGTCGCAGCCTCGAGCGCCGCCTTCGACAGCGTGTAGCTGAAGAAGTCGGGGTTCTGGTTCCAGAGTTTCTGGTCCAGCATGTTCACAACCGCCCCGCTTGCACCCCGAGCGGTCACGTGCGCGTGCAGGGCCTGCGCCAGCAGCACGGGCGCGCCGGTATTGGCCGCCAGGTGGGCCTGCATCGCGCCGTAGCTGAAGGTGGCGGGCTCGTCGTGTTCAAAGAGGGACGCGCTGTTCACGACCGCGTCCACGGTGCCGAAGTGTGCGACGACCTGGGGCAGGAGCGCGCGGGTGGCGGCCTCGTCGGACAGGTCGGCCTGGAAGGCCGCGAAGCGCGCGCCCGGGCGGCCGGCCTTCGTGCAGTCGGCCACCGTGGCCTGAGCCTCGTCGGCCGACCCTCGGTAATGCACGGCCACCTGCCAGCCCGCGGCTGCCAGGGCCAGGGCCATTTCGCGGCCGAGGCGGCGGGCGGCGCCGGTGACCAGGACGGTGGGCAGGGTGGAGGGGCTCATTGCAACGACAATCGCAGGGTGAATGATTCCAGGACGGATCCCGAGGCGGCATCCAACGAAGCCAGTGTAACGAGCGCCCTGCGGGCCCTGCTGCGTGGGGCCATCGCGCGCGCGGGCGGCTGGCTGCCCTTTGACCGCTACATGGCGCTGGCCCTGTACGCGCCGGGTCTGGGCTACTACGCCCACGGCTCGCGCAAGTTCGGCCAGTTGCCCGCAAGCGGCAGTGACTTTGTGACCGCGCCCGAGATGACGCCCCTGTTCGGCCAGACCCTGGCCGTGGCCGTGGGCGATGCCCTGGCCGCCACGCAGACCGACGAGGTCTGGGAGTTCGGCGCAGGCACCGGCGCGCTGGCCTCACAGCTGCTACAGGCCCTGGGCGATCGGGTGCGCCGCTACACCATCGTTGACCTCTCGGGTGCGCTGCGCGCGCGCCAGCAGGAGGCGCCGGCAGCCTACGGCGAGCGCGTACAGTGGGTGGCCGAGTTGCCCGAAGCGATGCGTGGCGTCGTGGTGGGCAACGAGGTGCTCGACGCCATGCCGGTCAAGCTCCTGGCCCGCCGAGCCGGCGTGTGGCACGAGCGCGGCGTGGTCTGGGCGGGCGAGCGCCTGGTCTGGTCGGACCGTCCCACCGAACTGCGACCACCGGTGGACATCGCCGGCACGCACGACTACCTCACCGAGATCCACCCCCAGGCGCAAGCCTTCGTGCGCACGCTGGCCGACCGGCTCACGCAGGGCGCGGCCTTCTTCCTGGACTACGGCTTTCCTGAAGCCGAATATTTCCACCCGCAACGTCATATGGGCACGCTCATGTGCCACCGGGGCCACCGCGCCGACCCGGATCCGCTCGCCGACGTGGGCCTGAAGGACATCACCGCGCACGTCGATTTCACGGGCGTGGCGCTGGCGGCGCAGGACGTGGGCCTGCTCACGCTGGGTTACACCAGCCAGGGCCGCTTCTTGCTCAATTGCGGCCTGGCCCAAGCCTTGGCCGAGGCGCCGCTGGCGCAGCGTGTGGCAGGACAGCGCCTGATCGCCGAGCACGAGATGGGCGAACTGTTCAAGGTCATCGCCTTCCACAAGGGGGCGGCCTGGGATGCAATCGGTTTCACCCAGGGTGACCGCACCGCGAGGCTGTGAGCCATGATTCGCTGGATCCTCGTGATCTTTCTCGCGCTGGTGCTTATCAGCTGGTTTTCGCCCTTGCTGCAGAAGCTGGGACTGGGCAAGCTGCCAGGTGATCTGCGCTTTCGGCTGTTCGGGCGGGAATGGTTCATCCCGCTCACGACCACCGTACTTCTGAGCCTGCTGGCGGGGCTGATCGCGAAGCTGGTCTGAGGCCCCTGACCGAAGGAGGAACCCCATGCGCGCTTGCGTCGACATCGGAGGTACCAAGGTCTCCGTGAGCCTGAACGCGGGCAGTGCCGACCGCGCGTTGCTGGCAACGCGTGTCGAGGCCACCGCCACCGCCGGCCCGCCCGAGGCGCTGGCGGGTCAGGTGGTGCGCATGGTCGATGCGGCCTGCGCACACCTGGGAATCCCCCCGCAGGCGGTACAGGCCGCGGGCGTGTGTGCGCCCGGGCCTTTCGTGACCCGGGACGGTGCCCTGGTGCTGGCCTCACCCAATCTCTGCGGCGGGCTGGCGGCCCACGGCAGTGACCTGCCCAATGACTGGCGCTGTGTGCCTCTGGAAGCGCCCCTGCGACAGCGCTTCGCGCAGCTGCGGATCGAGAACGATGCGGTCGCAGCCCTGGAGGCCGAGCGCCGCTGGGGCGCGCTGCAAGGCCTGGACCACTGCGCCTACGTGACCTGGAGCACCGGGGTGGGCGGTGGCCTGTGCGTGGGTGGGCGGGTGCTGCGGGGTAAGCAGGGCAACGCGGGCCATGTCGGTCACATCTTCGTGACCGACGATGACAGCGCCCAGTGTGGCTGCGGCAACATCGGCGACGTGGAGGCCCTGGCAGGTGGCCATGCGCTGGAGCGTCGCCTGGGCGTACCGGCGCCTGAACTCCTGGCGGCCGCCGAAGCGGGGGATCCCGCCGCGAGCGCCGAGGTCGACGCGGCGTGCCGCGTGATGGGCCGTGCGCTGTACGACCTGATTGCCTTGCTGGACCTGCAACGCATCAGCCTGGGGGGCAGCGTTTTTTTTCACCACCAGGCCCTGCTCTTGCCGCGCCTGAAGGCGCAGGTGCAGGGACGGCTGGCGAGCGTGACCGACGGCTGCGAGCTGGTGCCGGCAGGTCTGGGGGCGCGCGTGGGCGACTACGCCGCGCTCGCCCTGCTGGACTAGGCGATCGGCAGGTCCGCAGCCTCGACCGCCGCGACGCGCGCCGCATGCACCCACTCGCCGATGCGGCGGCCCTCGGCGCCTGCGCTGCGTGCCTGTTGCGAGACGGCGGCGGTGTCCACCGCCTGCGCCGCAGCCAGGGCGGCGAGCAGGCGCACGCGCTGCGGGTAGGCGTCTTCGGATCGACCGAGCCGCCCGCGCGCGTCGCACTCACACGCCAGCAGGATGTCGGCAAAGCGCGTGGGTTTGCGCAACGCGTCGCAGCGTTCCAGCAGGCGTACCAGCGCGGGGGCACCAAACTCGCCACTGCGATGGATGTTGCCATGTTCGCGGGTCACCACATCGGCCAGTTCGCGGCAGTCGGTGGGCACGCGCAGGCGCTCTGCGATCTCCTGCATCAGGCGCGCGCTGCGGTCTTCGTGGCCGATGTGTCGTGGCAGCAGGTGGGGCTGCGTCGTGCCCTTGCCCAGGTCGTGGACCAGACAGGCGAAGCGCACCGCCAGCGGCGCCTGCAGGCGCGCGCTCATGTCCAGCACCATCATCAGGTGCACCCCCGTGTCCACTTCCGGGTGGTGTTCGGGGCGCTGCGGCACGCCCCAGAGCCGGTCGACCTCGGGCAGCAGGCGCACCAGGGCGCCGCAGGCGCGCAGCACCTCGAACATACGCGAGGGCCGCTCTTCGCACAGGCCGCGCGCGAGCTCCTGCCACACGCGTTCTGCCACCAACGCGTCGACCTCACCGCCGGTGACCATCTGCCGCATCAGTTCCATCGTCTCGGGTGCGACGCTGAAGTGCGGCAAGCGCGCGGCAAAGCGTGCCAGACGCAGGATGCGCACCGGGTCTTCCCGGAAGGCCTCGGTGACGTGCCGCAGCACGCACGCCGCCAGGTCCCGTTGTCCGCCGTAGGGGTCGACCAGGGTGCCGTCTTCGGCCCGTGCGATCGCGTTGATGGTGAGGTCGCGCCGCGCCAGGTCCTCTTGGAGCGTGACGTCGGGGCTCGCATGGAAGCTGAAGCCGTGGTAGCCCGGTGCGGTCTTGCGCTCGGTGCGGGCCAGCGCGTACTCCTCGCGCGTCTGCGGGTGCAGGAACACCGGGAAGTCCTTGCCCACCGCCAGGTAGCCCGCCTCGATCAGGGACTGCGGGGTGGCGCCGACCACCACCCAGTCGCGGTCCTGCACGGGGCGCCCCAGCAGGGCGTCCCGTACCGCACCCCCGACCTCGTACACCTGCATCAGCGCGCCTTTCGGTACGGCTCTTCGAAGTCCAGGAAATCGCGCTCGGCCAGCGCCCCTTCGATCCAGGCTCGCACACCCGGTAGCGCCTGCACCCGCTGCGCGTACGCCGCCACGGCGGGCGCCACCGGCAGCGCGTAGGTGGCCAGACGCATGCACACCGGCGCGTAATAGGCGTCGGCGATGGAAAAGCCGCCAAACAGGAAGCCGCCCTGCGGGTACTGCGCCAGCAGGCCGGTCCACATTGCGGTGAGGCGTTCGACGTCGGCGCGCACGCTGGCCTGCTCGCGCCAGATGCGCTCGCCCACCTCGGGCAGCGAGGCCTCGATATTCATCGGGCAGTGGCTGCGAAGCGCGCTGAAGCCGGCGTGCATCTCGGCACAGACACTGCGGGCACGCGCCCGCGCGCGGGCGTCCGCCGGCCACAGCGCCAACTGCGGAAAACGCTCAGCCAGATATTCGGCGATGGCCAGCGTGTCCCACACCGCCAGGTCGCCGTCGGTCAGCACCGGCACCTTGCCGGTCGGCGTCACACCCGCCAGTGTGGTCTTGAAGGCGGAGCCGGGCTCGAAGGAATCGAAGCGCACCATCACCTCCTCGAAAGGGATGCCTGCCTGGCGCATCAGCACCCAGGGCCGCATGGACCACGAGGAGTAGTTCTTGTTGCCGATATAGAGCTTGAGCATGACGCGTGGCGCCCTCAGGGGATGTCGCGATTGGGTTCAGGCTGTGCCGGGTCGCGCGGGCCCACCGTGCCCAGGCGCGC
>CAZUKC010000036.1:0-10878 GCA_964620375.1 uncultured Ramlibacter sp.
TCGCCGCCGAGAGCAGGTCCTGCTTCAGGGTGGGGAAGTGCACCTTCACGATCTCTCGCATGGTGTCCGCGTCAGGGAACTTGATGTAGTGGAAGAAGCAGCGGCGCAGGAAGGCGTCGGGTAGCTCCTTTTCGTTGTTGGAGGTGATGAACACCAGCGGGCGGTGCTTGGCGCGCACCATCTCGCGGGTTTCGTAGACATGGAATTCCATGCGATCGAGCTCGCGCAGGAGGTCGTTGGGGAATTCGATGTCGGCCTTGTCGATCTCGTCGATCAGGAGGGCCACTGGCCGGTCGGCGGTGAAGGCCTGCCACAGCACGCCCTTGACGATGTAGTTGTGGATGTCGCGGACCTTCTCGTCTCCCAGTTGGGAGTCGCGCAGGCGGGACACCGCGTCGTACTCGTACAGTCCTTGTTGCGCCTTGGTGGTGGACTTGATGTGCCACTGCAGCAGGGGCATGTCCAGAGCCTGGGCCACTTCTTCGGCCAGCATGGTCTTGCCGGTGCCGGGCTCGCCCTTGACCAGCAGGGGGCGTTGCAGCGTGATGGCGGCGTTGACGGCCAGCATCAGGTCCTGGGTGGCGACGTACTTCTCGGAACCTTGGAATTTCATGGGCTAGGCGGGTGTCAGGTGGGCCTAAAGCCCAGCCCTATAATCCCGGGTTGTTTCGATGATTGTGCTTGCAAAATGACCCAGTTGATCCGCTCGTTGATCGCCCTTGCCATCACCGGTGTCGCCTGCGTGACCGCGCCGGCTTTCGCGCAGACCGCACAGGCGCCCGCTGCCCCGGCAGCCCCTTCTGGCGGCGCCAAAACCATCGAGGCCAAAGTGGCCATGTGCATCGGCTGCCACGCCATTCCCGGGTATCAGTCCAGTTTTCCCGAGGTGCATCGCGTGCCCATGATCTCGGGCCAGAACGCCAAGTACATCGTCGCCGCCCTGAACGCTTACAAGACCGGCGAGCGCAAGCACCCGACCATGCGCGGCATCGCTGAGGGCCTGTCCGAGCAAGACATGGCCGACATCGGCGCGTACTACGAGAAGCAGGCCAAGCCCGCCGTCGCCGACAAGCCGTCGCGCGAGCCCAGCCCCCAGGTCGCGGCCCTCCTGAACAAGGCCGCCTGCGCCTCCTGTCACGGCGCCAACCTCTCCAAGCCGGTCGACCCCAGCTACCCCAAGATCGGGGGGCAGCACCCCGACTACCTGTTCGTCGCCCTGAAGGCCTACAAGAACGAACCGAACAACGTCATCGGCCGCGCCAACGGCGTGATGGGCGGCATCGCCAAGCAGTTCACCAATGCCGAACTCAAGGCCCTGTCGCAGTACATCGGCTCGCTCCAGGGCGAGATGCAGGTGCAGCCGCAAAGCCGCTTCCGCTGAAGTTCCTCGGCTCTGCTGAAAGAAAAGCCCCGCATTGCGGGGCTTTTTGTTGGGCGCTACCCGTTGTGTTTTTTCGGGATTGGGCGTCGGTGAAGTTGCACCGCGCCAGGCGGGCGCGAGACCTTTCGGGTGAGGCGAGCGGTGGGTGGGCGGTCCGCCTGCCCGCTGCGGTGAGGGCCGAAGAAGATCAGCCCCAAGAACCCTCAGTCCTTCGTTGCCCGCCTCTGTACGCCGTCGATATACGCCTGTCCATCCGGCGGCCGCCCCGAGCGCTGGCTTTCCCAGAGCATCTGCCCCAGGCACTCCATCGTCTCGTGGTGCGCCTCGTGCAGCGAGTCACGCCGCGCCGCGAGCAATTCCACCGCCTGCCGAATCCCCCGCGGCTGGTCGATCGAGCACTGTTCGCTGATCGACAAGTGCATGGACAGGTGCAGAAACGGGTTGGTACGCCCGTCTGAGGCGTCATACACCCGCGACACCGCGGCCTGCGCGTCGGCCAGGTCGGCGTGGTACTCGGGGTGCTCGGCGATCCACTGGCTGGCCAGCGTCTCCAGGGCGTCCAGGGGCTGCCCGGCGCGGGACTTCGCGTGCACGCCGCAGAAGAAGCGGCGCACGTCTTCCTGGGAGGGGTTGAACATAGGCGCGGGAGGTTAGCACGCGTCAGTGTCTAATCCGTAGGTGATCGACGACCTGTACTTCTACGCCGTCGCCGTGCCTGCGGTGCTCCTGCTCGGGGTGAGCAAGAGCGGCTTCGGCTCTGGCTTTGGCTCGCTGGCTGTGCCTCTGATGGCGCTGGCCGTGCCCGTGCCGCAGGCCGCGGCCATCCTCATGCCCCTGCTGCTGGTGATGGACCTGCTGGGGCTGCGGGCCTTCCGTGCGCACTTCGACTGGGCCCTGGTGCGCTTTCTGGTGCCCTTTGGCCTGCTCGGAACGGTGGTCGGCTTTCTGATGTTCAAGGTGCTGGACGCCCGTGCGGTGGCCGGCATCGTGGGCGTGCTCACGCTCCTGTTCCTGGCGCAGCGCCTCGTGTTTCCACCCCGCCCGGACAGCGCCCCGCCCCCGCGCTGGGTCGGCGCCATCCTCACCACCGCCTCCGGCTTCACCAGCTTCGTCGCTCACGCCGGTGGGCCTCCGATCAACGCCTACGCGATTCCGCTGCGGCTGTCGCCCCTGGTGTTTACCGCCACCATGACGGTGTTCTTCTTCGTGGTGAACCTGAGCAAGTGGGTGCCCTACGCCTGGCTGGGCCTGCTGGATACGCGCAACATGGTCACCTCGATGGTCCTGCTGCCGCTCGCGCCGCTGGGGGTGTGGGTGGGCGTACGCATTGCCCACCGCATCGACCCGGTCCTGTTTTATCGCTTCGTCTACGCCGGTATGTTCCTGACCGGACTGAAGCTGGTCTGGGACGGGTTCTTCGCCGCGGGCGCTTGATACGGCGCAAGCCGCTGCGGGCGCCGCCCCGCTAAAGTGCGCCGATACGCCGGAGATTCCCCGTGAGCATCCGCAACCTCGACGCCCTGTTCCAGCCCCGTGCCGTCGCCGTCATCGGCGCCTCGGACCGCCCCGGCAGCGTCGGGGCCGTGGTCTTTCGCAACCTGCTCGAGGGTGGGTTCTCCGGGCCGGTGTGGCCTGTCAACCACCGCTATGACCGCATCGCCGGGCGACCCGCCTGGCGCGAGGTCGCCGCCTTGCCCGGCGTGCCGGACCTGGCGGTTATCTGCACACACGCCGCCACCGTGCCCACGCTGGTCGCCCAGCTCGCAGCCCTCGGTACCCGGGCGGCCGTGGTGCTGGGCGCGGGGATGAAGCACGCCCCGGTCGAGGGCGGCCCCACCCTGGAGCAGCAGATGCTGGACGCTGCTCGGCCCCACCTGTTGCGGGTGCTGGGGCCCAACTGCATCGGCCTGCTGGTGCCGGGCGTGGGCCTGAACGCCAGCTTCGCGCCCTCGCAGGCGCGGGCGGGCTCGATCGCCTTCGTGAGCCAGTCGGGGGCGCTGGCCACCGCCATGCTCGATTGGGCGTCGCCGCGCGGCATCGGCTTCTCGCATTTCGTCTCGCTGGGCGACAGCGCGGATGTGGACTTCGGCGACATGCTCGATGACCTGGCCACCGACCCGCACACCCAGTCCATCCTGATGTATGTCGAGTCCATCCGACAGGCGCGCAAGTTCATGTCGGCGGCGCGCGCTGCAGCCCGCAACAAGCCGGTGCTGGTGGTCAAGTCCGGGCGCGTGCCCGAGGGCGCTCGGGCCGCGGCCTCGCACACGGGCGCACTGGCGGGGTCGGATGCGGTGTTCGACGCTGCGGTCCACCGCGCCGGGATGCTGCGCGTGGACACCCTGGAGGACCTGTTCGATGCGGCGCAGACGCTGGCCCACCGGCGGCCCCTGAACGGCGAGCGCCTGGCCATCGTCACCAACGGCGGGGGCGCTGGAGTACTGGCGGTCGACGCCCTGGTGCGCGGGGGGGGCCTACCGGCGCACCTGTCCGACGCGACGCTGGCGGCACTGGACGCCAGCCTGCCGGCCACCTGGTCCCGGGGCAATCCGGTGGACATCATCGGCGACGCGCCGGTCGCCCGCTACGAGGCGGCGCTGCGCGCGTTGCTGAACGCGCCCGAGGCCGATGGCGTGCTGTTCATGCACGCGCCCACCGCCCTGGTGCCTGCGCCCGAGATCGCGATGGCCACGCTGCCCCTGATGCGGGACGCCACCAAGCCCGTGCTGGCCTGCTGGCTGGGGGGCGCGGTGGTGGAGCCGGCGCGCGCGCTGTATGCGGCACAGGGCGTGCCCTGCTACGCCACCCCCGAGCGCGCCACCGACGCCTGGCTGCAGCAGGTGCGCCATGCCCGCAGCCAGGCGCAGCTGCAGCAGTTGTGCCCCGCGCAGCCGACGTCGATGCGGCCCGACCGCTCGCGCGTGGCCAACCTGATCGGGCAGGCGCGGCGCGAGGGCAGGCGCTGGCTCGACGCAGTACAGGCGAGCGAGGTGCTCGAGGCCTACGGCGTCCCGGTCGTACCCACCGCCGCGGCCTGCGACGAAGCCGAGGCCGCGGCACGGGCCGCCCACATCGGCTTTCCGGTGGCCCTGAAGATTCGCTCGCCCCAGATCGTGCACAAGACGGATGTCGGGGGCGTGGTGCTGGGCCTGACTTCGACCGAGGCGGTGCAGGCGCAGGCCCGCGCCATGCGCGAACGCGTGCTGGCCCTGCTGCCGCAGGCGCAGATCGAGGGCTACACGGTGCAGGCCATGGTGGACCGCCCGGGGGGGCGCGAGCTGATCGTGGGCCTGGCGGCCGACCCGGTCTTCGGGCCAGTGATCCTGTGCGGCGCGGGCGGGGTCGAGGTCGAACTGCGCCCGCAGCACGCGATGGGCCTGCCGCCGCTCAACGCCAACCTGGCCGCGGAGCTGCTCGCCCGCACCGGCCTGGAACCGCTGCTGGCGGCCCACCGTGGCCGACCGCCCCTGGACCGGCAGGGGGTTCTGGACACGCTGCTGCGGGTGTCGCAGCTGGCCTGCGACCACCCGGCGCTGGCCGAACTGGACATCAACCCCCTGCTGGTAGATGCACGCGGCGTGCTGGCCGTCGACGCTCGCATCCGGGTGCACCTGCCCGGTGAGGCCGCGGCGCCGCTGGCGATCCTGCCCTACCCGCAGCAGCTCGAGGCGCGCCTGCGCGTGCAGGGCGAGCAGGTGCCGGTGCGCCCGATCCGACCCGAGGACGGTGAGCGCCTGCGCGATTTCTACGCGCAGGTGTCGCCAGCCGACATGCGCCTGCGTTTCTTCAGCGCGCGGCGCGAGGTGCCGATGTCCGAGCTGGCCCGCTACAGCCAGATCGACTACGACCGCGAGATGACCTTCGTCGCCCTGGCGCCGCAGGTGGGTGTGGCGCCGGAGCGCATCGTCGCCGAGGTGCGCGCCGCCTGCGACCCCGACAACCGGCGTGCGGAGTTCGCCATCCTCGTGGCGCAGGTCTGGCGTGGGCGCGGCCTGGGCCGGGCCTTGCTGGAAAAGATGGCCGCTTACCTGCGCGCGCGCGGCACCGGCGAACTGGTGGGGCAGTGCCAGGCCGACAACCGGGCGATGATGCAACTGGCGCGTGGCCTGGGCTTCGAGGTGGCGGCGGGCGCATCGCCTGGCGCCCTGGTCGACCTGCGGCTGGACCTGCAGGCCGCCTGATCGCCCGTTTCGCGCCGGTGACAGCGGGGGCTGCGGCCAGGGCCTAGGATGGCCGCATGAAAATTCTCGAAACCCTCAACGAGTTGCCGCCCTTGGTCGGTCATGAGGTCGCGGTGAGCGACTGGGTTGCCGTCACCCAGGAGCAGGTGAACCAGTTCGCTCAGGCCACGCACGACCACCAGTGGATCCATGTCGATGTCGAACGGGCGCGCAGCGGCCCCTTCGGCGCGCCGATCGCACACGGCTTTCTCACGCTGTCGCTGCTGCCCCAATTCCTCGAGATGTGCGTGCAGATTCGCCAGGTGCGCATGTCGGTCAACTACGGCCTGAACAAGGTGCGCTTTCCGTCACCGGTGCCCGTGGGCAGCCGCCTGCGAGCGCGCTTGAAGCTGCTGGCCTGTGACCCGGTCGAGGGCGGTGTGCAGATCACCTGGGGCGTGACCATAGAACGCGAAGGCGGCGACAAGCCGGTGTGCGTGGCGGAATCGCTGGCGCGCTGCTACCCCTGAACCCCCGAACCTCGAGCGTCGCGGGTCAGCCCGCCCCGTCAAAGCCGTTCTGCCGCCAGGCCTCGAACACCGTCACCGCCACCGCGTTGGACAGGTTCAGGCTGCGTTGCCCCGCACGCATCGGCAGGCGCAGGCGCTGCGCCGGCGGGAAGGACTCGCGCAGTTCGGGTGACAGGCCGCGCGTTTCGGCGCCAAACACCAGCCAGTCTCCCGGCTGGAAATCGACCGCGTGCACGCCCCGCGTCCCGTGCGTGGTCAGCGCGTACATCCGGTCCGAAGCCGGCTGCTGCGCCTGCAGGAAGGCCGGCCAGTTTGCATGCCGCCGCACGTCGGCCCACTCGTGGTAGTCCAGTCCCGCGCGCCGCATCAGGCGGTCCTCCATGGAGAACCCCAGCGGCTCAATCAGGTGCAGCGTGCAGCCGGTGTTGGCCGCCAGGCGGATCACGTTGCCGGTGTTGGGCGGGATCTCGGGTTCGACCAGAACGATGTGGAACATGTGGAGTGGGCGGTCAGTCGTCGGTGCGCGCCAGCACCAGGGCGGTAATGCGCGCGGCGCCAGCCCGTCGCAGGGCCTGAGCCGCCGCGGCCAGCGAGGCGCCGCTGGTCATCACGTCGTCAACCAGCAGCAGGTGCGCGCCGCGCAGCGCTGCGGCCCGCGACGGGTCCACCACGAAGGCGCTGCGCACATTGGCCAGCCGATCGTTACGGCCCAGTGTGGTCTGCGGCGCGGTGTCCCGCGCCCGCAGCAGGCTGCGCGCGTCCGCCCGGTCCGGGGCCAGACGGCGTGCGAGTTCATGGGCCTGGTTGTAGCCCCGTTCGGCGAGCCGGCGCGGGCCTAGCGGCAGGGGCAGCACGCGGTCGGCGGCGTCCAGCGCCTGGGCGACGCCCGGCACCGCCCGCATGATCGCGGCGAAGGTCCGGGCCCAGCCGGGCTCGCCCTGGAACTTGAAGCGCGCGATCAGGTCTGGCCACGGAAAGGCGTAGGACAGCGCGGCATGGCAGGCATCCAGCGGGGGCGGCGCGCGCAGGCACTCCGTGCAGGTGGCCACCGCCTGCGCGGCGGACGGCAGGCCCTGCGGCAGCCGGCACGCACATCGCATGCAGCGCGCCACGGGCGTGGCAAAGCGCTGCGCGCAGGGGTCGCACACCGGCCGTGCAGGCCAGGTCCGGCAGACCTCGCAGCGTGCGGGCAGGCGGGCGGCGAGGGTCTCGAACCAGGCGGGGGGCATGGGGCTCAATATACTGGCGCGCCCTGTGCGGTCTGATTCGCGCGGGCTTCCACCAGCGTCTTGCGCCGTGCCCCAGCGTCCGCCCTCCATCGATCCCGTTGCCGCCCAGGCCTGGCAGCGCCGCGCGCCCGCGCGCACGCCCTGGCTGCACGACGAAGTAGGCCGGCGCATGCAGGAGCGGCTCGAGTGGATCCGCCTGCAGCCGCAGGCCTGGGCGCACTGGTCGCCGTCACGCGGCGGCCTGCAGACCCACCCGCTGCTGGCCGCTCGCTACCCGAAGGCTGCCTGCTACCTGGTCGAGGACCTGGCCGAGCGCGCCGGGCAGGCCGAGCGCACCTTGGCACCGCCCTGGTGGCGCCTGTGGGGGCCGGCCCGCCCGAAGGGGGTGCACACGCTGCCCGAGGCTGGCGTGCAGATGCTGTGGGCCAACATGGCCCTGCACCTGGCCGCCGACCCGCAAGACCTGATCACTCGGTGGCACCGGGCCCTGGCCACCGACGGCTTTCTGATGTTCTCCTGCCTCGGACCCGACACCCTGCGTGAACTGCGAGCCCTGTACGCCTCCCTGGGCTGGCCTCCGGCCGGCCCGGATTTCACCGACATGCACGATTGGGGCGACATGCTGGTGCACGCCGGCTTCGCCGAACCCGTGATGGACATGGAGCGCCTCACGCTCACCTGGGCCACGCCCGGTGCGCTGCTGGACGAACTGCGCGAACTGGGCGCCAACCTGCATCCAGCCCGTTTCACCGGCCTGCGCGGGCGGGCCTGGCGGCGACGGCTCGAGGACGAACTCGCGCGCGCCCTGGTCGGCCCGGACGGGCGCCTGGCGCTCACCTTCGAGGTGATCTACGGCCACGCGCTGAAGCCGGCGCCGCGCGTACCGGTGGCGGCTGAAAGCCGCCTGTCGTTGCAGGCCATGAAAACATTGCTTCAAACTGACAAAAAGGCCGATTGACGATGCCAATCCGGAGATTTTTTGTGGCTTGACACGAAGTGGTGTCAGGTACGCCAGCCCCGTTGGCGAGGGGGGTTTGGCGGCGGGTGGGCCCCCCGAGCACGTTACAATGACGCGTTCATTTTGCGAGCGGCCACAAGGCATGTCGGTTTTCCATTTCGCCACCGTTCAGGGCCATTCGGTCCAATGGGCGCTCAAGCGCAACTGCTCGGTGACGCCGAGCCAACTGGGCTGGTTCTACGCCTCGCTGTGCGTGTTGTCCCTCGGGATTGCGGTTTTTTTCTGGATGCAGGGCGCCACCCTGATCCTGCCGATCGCCTGGCTGGAGCTTGCGGCAGTTGGTGCGGCCTTCCTGGTCTACGCGCGACACGCCACCGATGGCGAGCGCATCAGCCTGCAGGGCGGGCGGCTGGTGGTCGAACTGGAAAGCGGCGGCCGTACCGAACGCGCGGAGTTCCATCGCGACTGGGTGCGCGTGGAGCCGCGAGCCGATCAGCGGTCGTTGATCGAGGTGTCGGGACGGGGCCAGTCGGTGCAGGTGGGGCGTTTCGTGCGCCCTGAGTTGCGCCCGCTGCTGGCCCAGGAAATCAGGATGGCCTTGCGAGCAGCCGCGTGAGGCCGGCGGACAGACCGGCGGGTGGCCCACGGGCCGTCCGGCGGTGACGGGATTGTCATTGAGGTAGATACGAAGTGAAAACGATGAAGAGTGTTTCCCACCGGGCGGCTGCGTTGCTGCTCACCGCGCTCGCTGCTGGCGGCGCCCATGCCGTCGAGGACTTGCCCGGGGGTCCTGCGGTCCGCCAGCTGAACCTCCACACGGCCGTCACGCGCATCGCCGCCGAAATTTCCTGGCTGCACTGGTTCATGCTGATCACCTGCACGGTGATTTTCATCGCCGTTTTCTCGGTGATGTTCTATTCCATCTGGAAGCACCGCCGCTCGCAGGGCGCCAAGCCCGCCAATTTCCACGAGTCCGTGACCGTCGAGGTCGTCTGGACCCTGATCCCCTTCATCATCGTCATCCTGATGGCCCTGCCGGCCACCAAGGTGCTGGTCGCCTCCAAGGACACCTCCAACGCCGACCTCACCATCAAGGCCACCGGCTACCAGTGGAAGTGGGGCTACGACTACCTCAACGGCGAAGGCTCCGGCATCTCCTTCCTGTCGGCCCTGGACACCGCCCACCGCGAGCTGTCCAACTCCGGTAAGACCGCCGGCGCCCCCAATGACTACCTGCTCAAGGTCGACAACCCCCTGGTCGTGCCGGTCGGCAAGAAGGTCCGCATCATCACCACCGCCAACGACGTGATCCACGCCTGGGGCGTGCCGGCCTTCGGCGTCAAGCAGGACGCCATCCCCGGCTTCGTGCGCGACACCTGGTTCCGTGCCGAGAAGGTGGGCGATTTCTACGGCAACTGCTATGAGCTATGCGGTAAGGAGCACGCCTACATGCCGATCCACGTAAAGGTCGTGTCCGCCGAGGACTACGCCCAGTGGGTCGGAGCCGAGCAGAAAAAGATGGCCGCCAAGCAGGATGACCCCAACAAGGTCTGGCAGCTGGCCGACATCGTGGCCCGCGGCGAGAAGGTCTACGCCTCCAACTGCGCCGCTTGCCACCAGGCCAACGGCAAGGGCGCCGGCCCGATCAAGGCGCTCGATGGCTCGGCCCTCGTGACCGATGCCGACAAGTCCAAATCCATCGACATCCTGCTCAATGGCCGCAACGCCATGCCCGCCTGGAAGCAGCTGTCGGACACCGACATCGCCGCCGTGATCAGCTACAGCAAGAACACCTGGTCGAACAAGACCGGCCAGGTGGTCCAGCCCGCCGAAGTCAAAGCCCAGCGCAAGTAAGTTCCCGAGGAAATCGAAATGAGCGCAGTTCTCGACCATCACCACGCCCACGACCATGCCCACGACCATCCCCACGGATGGCGCCGCTGGGTGTACGCCACCAACCACAAGGACATCGGTACGCTGTACCTGCTGTTTGCCTTTGCCATGCTGATGTTCGGCGGCGTGCTGGCCCTGGGCATTCGCGCCGAGCTGTTCCAGCCCGGCCTGCAGCTGGTCAACCCCGAGCTCTTTAACCAGCTCACCACCATGCACGGCCTGATCATGGTGTTCGGGGCCATCATGCCGGCCTTCGTGGGCTTCGCGAACTGGATGATCCCCCTGCAGATCGGGGCCTCCGACATGGCCTTCGCCCGCATGAACAACTTCAGCTTCTGGCTGATGATCCCTGCCGGCGGCATGCTGGCGGCCTCGTTCTTCGTGCCCGGTGGCGCCCCCGCCGCCGGCTGGACGCTGTACGCGCCCCTGACCCTGCAGATGGGTCCGTCCATGGACATGGGCATCTTTGCCCTGCACGTGCTGGGCGCCTCGTCCATCATGGGATCGATCAACATCATCGTCACCATCCTGAACATGCGCGCGCCCGGCATGACGCTGATGAAGATGCCGATGTTCTGCTGGACCTGGTTGATCACCGCCTACCTGCTGATCGCCGTGATGCCCGTGCTGGCCGGTGCCATCACCATGACGCTGACCGACCGCCACTTCGGCACCAGCTTCTTCAACCCCGCCGCCGGCGGCGACCCGGTGATGTACCAGCACATCT
>CAZUKC010000037.1:0-10854 GCA_964620375.1 uncultured Ramlibacter sp.
TCGTCATCGACACGCTGACCTTGTCCAGCGGGATGCCGGCGAAGAGGATCTTCATGTCCTCCACGCTGTCGATGGCCACGCCAGCCTTGCCCACGTCGCCGGTCACGCGCGGGTGGTCGCTGTCGTAGCCGCGGTGCGTGGCCAGGTCGAAGGCCACCGACACGCCCTGCCCGCCCGCGGCCAGGGCCTTGCGGTAGAAGGCATTGGATTCCTCGGCGGTGGAAAAGCCCGCGTACTGGCGGATGGTCCAGGGCCGCACCGCGTACATGGTGGCCTGCGGTCCGCGGATGTAGGGCTCGAAGCCCGGCAGCGTGTCGGCATGCGGCAAGCCCTGGGTGTCGGCTGCTGTGTAAAGCGGCTTGACCGTGATGCCGTCGGGTGTCACCCAGTTGAGCGCCTCTACATCGCCGCCCGGAGCGGACTTGGCGGCGGCTTTTGTCCAGGCGTCGAGGCTGGCTTTCTGGAATTCCGGTGCTGAGCTCATGGGGTGCTTCCGTCAGATTGCCCGACAGTTTACAAGATTATTCATAATTATGAATGCAGAATTTGCATTAGAATCTGGTCATGTCTGCGGTATCCCTCGCCCCACGCGCCCTCTACGAAGAGGTGGCGGAGCTGCTGCGCCAACGTATTTTCCGCCGCGAGCTCGAGCCTGGCAGCTGGATCGCCGAGACCCGGCTGGCCGAGGAATACGGCATCAGCCGCACCCCGCTGCGTGAGGCACTGAAGGTCTTGGCCACCGAGGGCCTGGTGACCATGAAGATGCGCCGCGGCGCCTACGTCACCGAGGTCTCCGAGCAGGACATGGCCGAGGTCTATCACCTGCTGTCGCTGCTCGAAAGCGATGCCGCAGGCGTGGTCGCCCAGTTGGCCACCGACGCGCAGCTGCGCGAGCTGCAGGCGCTGCACGAGGAGTTGGCGGGTGCCGTGGCCGACCGCGACCGCTTCTTCACCCTCAACGAACGTTTTCATGTGCGCCTGCTGGAAATCGCCGGCAACAAGTGGCGCCAGCAGATGGTGGCCGACCTGCGCAAGGTGATGAAGCTCAATCGGCAGCAGTCGCTGCTGAAGTCCGGGCGCATCGAGGAATCACTGCAGGAGCACGCCCGCGTGATGGACGCCCTGCTCGCCCACGACGCCCCGGCCGCCTCGCGCCAGATGCAGGCGCATTTTCGAAACGGGCTCGAAGCAGCAGCCTGAAGCAGCGACCTGAGACGGCCACCCCGCCGTCCCGGCGCTCCTACCCCCCAGCGTCGCCGCGCGCCGCCGCGCTCGCATGCAGACAGATCGCCGCCGCCGCGGCCACGTTCAACGACTCCTCGCCCCCGGGCTGCGCGATGCGTACGCCCCGCACAGCCCGCGCCTGAACCTCGGCGCTCACCCCCTGCCCTTCGTGCCCGAAGGCCCAGGCGCAGGGCCAGGGCAAGGGCGCGCGATGCAGCAGCACGCCGCCGTGCGAACTGGTCGTGATCAGCGGCACGGTCAGCTGCGCGAGCGCGTCGGGCTGCACCGACTCGAGCAGCCTCAGTGCGAAATGCGCGCCCATGCCCGCCCGCAGCACCTTGGGCGACCACAAAGCCGCGGTGCCCTGGATCGCCAGCACCTGGGTGAACCCAAAAGCCGCGGCGCAACGCAGGATGGCCCCCACGTTGCCTGCGTCCTGTACGCGGTCCAGAACCACGGTGGGCGCCATCGGGTCGATCGCCGGCGCCTCGGGAAGGTCGATCAAGAACCCCATGCGCGCCGGTGACGGCAGGCCGCTCACGCCCTCGAACAGGGCGTCGGGCAGGATCACGTTGCGCGGCGCGGCCGCAGCCAGTTCAGCCGGTACCTGCGGCCACGCGCTCTGCGCGAACACGCCCACCGCGGGCGACCACCCGCGCGCCAGCAGCGCCCGACACAGATGATCGCCCTCCAGCCAGGCCTGGCCCGCGCGCCGGGATGCGGGGCCCTCCTGCGCCAGCTTGCGCAGGCCCTTGAGCCAGGGGTTGTCCCGCGAGGTGATGAGGTCGGCGGCGGCGCTCATGCAAGCGTGTCCTCGCGCGCCGCGATCGCTGCCGCCACCGGCGCGAAACTGCGCCGGTGCGCGGGGCAGGCGCCGTGCTCCCGCAGGGCCTGCAGGTGCTCGGGCGTGCCGTAGCCCTTGTGGCCCGCGAAGCCGTAGTGCGGATAGTCCTGGTGCAGTGCCGCGCACAGGCGGTCGCGGTGCACCTTGGCCAGGATGGACGCCGCGCTGATCGCGGCCACCCGCGCGTCGCCACCCACGATGGCCTCGGACAGCACACCCAGCGTCGGCAGGCGGTTGCCGTCGACCAGTACCTTGACCGGCTTCAGGCGCAGGCCCTCCACCGCCCGCTGCATGGCCAGCATCGTGGCCTGCAGGATGTTCAGGCTATCGATCTCCTGGACACTGGCCTGCGCGATCGAGCAGCACAGGGCCTTGGCGCGGATCTCGTCGAACAGGCGCTCGCGACGCAATGCGGTCAGGGCCTTGGAATCGGCCAGACCCGCGATGGGCTGGGTGTCGTCCAGGATCACGGCCGCAGCCACCACCGGCCCGGCGAGCGGACCTCGACCGGCCTCGTCCACCCCGGCGACCAGACCCAGCGGGTCCCAGTCGAGGCTGGCCTGCGCGCCCAGCGGCCGATGCCGCGCGCGATCAGGCTTGGAGGACTTGGGCGATGGCATCGGTGGCAAGGGTGGGCGTGTCGCGCCGTAGCGTGTCGTGCAGCGTGGCAAAGCGCGCCTGAACGGCCGCCATTCTCTCAGGGGACTGCAGCCAATCCAGCACGGCCTGCGCCAGACGTTGGGGCGTGGCCTGGTGCTGCAGGAGCTCGGGCACCGCCATCTCCCGCAGCAGGATATTGGGCAGGCCCACCCAGGGCTGCAGCGCCTGACGCTTCATGATCTGCCAGCTGATCGTGTTCATGCGGTAGGCGATGACCATGGGCCGCTTGAACAGGGCGGCCTCCAGGGTGGCCGTGCCGCTGGCGATGAGGGTCAGGTCGCAAGCCGCCAGGGCGAGATGGGAATGGCCCTCAAGCACCCGCAGCCCGCCGGCGTCCTCGCGCAGCCCTGCGCGCCGCGCGGCGGACTCAATGGCCGGACGCAGTGCCGGCAGCGCGGGCACCAGCAGCTTCAGACCCGGACGCGCACGCTGCACGCGCGCTGCGGCCTCGAAGAAGGCGTCGGCCAGGTAGCGGATCTCGGACGCGCGGCTGCCAGGCAGCACCGCCAACACCTCGTCGTCGTCCTGCAGCCCGAGCGTGCGCCGTGCGCTCGCCCGATCGGCCTGCACCGGGATCACGTCGGCCAGCGGATGTCCCACATAGGTCGCCGGGATGCCGTGTTGCGCCAGCAGCTCGGGCTCGAAGGGGAAGATGCACAGCACGTGGTCGGCACTGCGTCGGATCTTGTCGATGCGCCCGGCGCGCCAGGCCCAGACCGAGGGGCAGACGAAGTGCACGGTACGCAGCCCTCGGGCCTTGAGGTCGGCTTCCAGGTCCAGATTGAAATCGGGCGCGTCCACACCGACGAAAAGAGGTGGACGATCCGCCAGCAGGCGTTCGCGCAGCTGGCGACGGATACCCACGATCTCTCGGTAGTGGCGCAGTACCTCGACGTAGCCGCGCACCGCCAGCTTCTCGTGCTGCCAGAGTGCCTGGAAGCCCTGGGCCGCCATCCGAGGACCGCCGATGCCGTAGGCCCTCAGGCCCGGCCAGCGGCGCTTCATGCCCGCCAGCAGCAGGCCGGCCAGCAGGTCGCCGGACACCTCGCCGGCCACCATGCCAACCTGCCAGCCGGTCATCGCACGATGCCGCGCTCGGACGAGACGCCGCCGAGAAAGGACAGCATCAGGTCCACGTCGGGGCGGGCTTCGGGCGTCGCCTCGGTCAGCGTGGCGATGCGGGCCCGTGCCTGCTCCAGGGTGAGGTCGTCGCGGTACAGGGCCTTGTGCATACCCTTGACCGCGGCAATGCGCTCAGGCGAGAAACCCCGCCGGCGCAGCCCCTCGAAGTTCATGGAGCGCGCCTTGGCCGGCTGCCCCTGGCTCATGACGAAGGGCGGCTGGTCGGCAAACAGCAGCGAGCACATGGCCGTCATGCCATGCGCGCCGATGCGCACGAACTGGTGGACCACGGTGAAGCCACCCAGGATGGCCCAGTCGCCCACCTCGACATGGCCCGCGAGCTGGCTGTTGTTCGCGAAGATGGTGTGGTTCCCCACCACGCAGTCGTGCGCGATGTGCACGTAGGCCATCAGCCAGTTGTCGCTGCCGATACGGGTGACGCCGCCGCCGCCGGGCGAACCGATGTTGAAGGTGGTGAACTCGCGGATGGTGTTGCGGTCGCCGATCACGAGTTCGCAGGGCTCGCCGGCGTATTTCTTGTCCTGAGGAATCGCGCCAAGCGAGGCGAACTGGAAGATACGGTTGCCCTCACCGATGGTGGTGTGGCCCTCGATCACGCAGTGCGGACCGACCGTGGTGCCCGCTCCGATGCGCACGTGCGGGCCGATGACGGTGTACGGACCGACCGAAACCGTGGGGTCGATCTGCGCACCCGGCGCAATGACGGCAGTGGGGTGAATCAGGGAGGACATGCGGACTTCAGACCCGGTACGTCGCGGTCGCAGGGCTCAGCCTTCGATCCGGCGCATGGTGCACATGAGTTCGGCCTCGCAGGCCACTTCCTCGCCCACGCGGGTGACGCCCTTGAACTTGAAGATACCGGCCTTGGCCCGCTCGAGGGTGACGTCCAGGGTGAGTTGGTCGCCCGGCTCCACCGGGCGCTTGAAGCGCGCGCCGTCGATGCCCGCGAAGTAGTAGACGGTCTTGTCGTCGGGCGTCACACCCTGTGCGTCGAAGGACAGCAACGCCGCAGCCTGGGCCATGGCCTCCAGGATCAGGACGCCCGGCATCACTGGCCGGTGCGGGAAGTGCCCGGTGAAGAACGGTTCGTTCATGGTCACGTTCTTCAGGGCCACGATCCGCTTGCCCGACTCGATGGACAGCACCCGGTCCACGAGCAGGAAGGGGTAGCGGTGAGGCAGTTGCTTGAGGATCTGGTGGATATCCATCATGGTCTGTTCTTCTCAAGGGCCTTGATGCGCTCGCGCAGCGTATGCAGCTGACGCAGGGTGGCGGCGTTCTTTTCCCAGGCGGCATTGTCGTCGATGGGAAACACGCCGGTGTAGTGACCCGGCTTGAGGATGGAGCGCGTGACCAGGGAGGTGGCGGAGATGTGCACGTGGTCCACGATGGTCAGGTGGCCCAGGATGCCGGCGCGCCCGCCGATGGTGCAGTGGGCGCCGATGGTGGCACTGCCCGCCACCGCCGCACACCCGGCCAGCGCGGTGTGCTTGCCGATACGGACGTTGTGCCCGATCTGGATCAGGTTATCGAGCTTCACGCCGTCCTCGATGACGGTGTCGGCCATCGCACCGCGGTCAATGCAGGTGTTGGCGCCGATCTCCACGTCGTCGCCAATACGCACCGCGCCCAGTTGCTCGATCTTCTCCCAGGCGCCCTGATGGGGCGCGAAGCCGAAACCGTCGGCTCCAATGACCACGCCCGAGTGGACGATGCATCGCGCGCCAAGCGTACAGCCCTCGTGCACCGTGACCCGCGACTTGAGCTCGGTGCCCGGGCCGATGCGCGCGCCACGCTCAATCACGCACAAGGGTCCGATACGGGCGCTCGCATCGATCTCGGCCAAGGGGTCGATGACAGCGCTGGGGTGGATGCGGGGGCCCGCCGGCGGCGCCATCCGGGCTTTCCACAACCGGGTCACGCGCGCGAAGTACAGGTAGGGATCCTCGACCTCAAGCGCGGCTCCGCGCGCCAGGGCTGCTTCACGCATGGCCGGGGCCACGATGACGCAGGCCGCCCGGGAGGCGGCCAGTTGCGGTTGGTAGCGGGGGTTGCTGAGAAAACTCAGCTCGGAGGGCGAGGCGGTCTCGAGCGGGCCCAAGCCGGTGATGGACACGTCGGGGTCGCCGTGAAGCTGCCCCCCGAGTTCCCGAACGATCTCACCGAGGCGCAGCGTCACCTCACCGGCTCGCGTTAAGCGCCCGGATCACCTTTTCGGTGATGTCATGCTTGGGGCTGATGTAGACGGCCTCCTGGATGATGAGGTCGTACTTTTCCTGCTCGGCGACCTGGCGGATCACGCGGTTGGCGCGCTCCAGGACCTGTTGCAACTCTTCGTTCTTGCGGGCGTTGAGGTCTTCCTGGAACTCGCGGCGTTTGCGCTGAAAGTCGCGGTCCTGATCCATGAGGGTCTTCTGGCGGGCCGCGCGCTGGCTCTCGGACAAGGTGGGCGCGTCGCGCTCAAGGCGCTCTGAGGCCGTCTTCAGGGCGTTACCCAGGTCGTTGAGCTCCTTCTCGCGGCGAGAGAATTCCTGTTCCAGCTTGGTCTGGGCCGCCTTCGCGGTGTTCGCTTCGCGAAAGATGCGGTCGGTGTTG
The DNA here is from genome assembly GCA_964620375.1 of uncultured Ramlibacter sp. GTDB lineage: Bacteria > Pseudomonadota > Gammaproteobacteria > Burkholderiales > Burkholderiaceae_C > Ramlibacter. The sequence continues at coordinate 6,467 of CAZUKC010000037.1, forward strand.
ACGAACCCGATGCGAAATTCCTGCGCGAACGCCGGCGACGCCGCGACCAGCAGCCCCAGGAGGCAGGCCCCCCAATGACGGAGATTGATCTTCATTAGAAGGAAGTTCCGATCTGGAATTGAATTCTCTGGATTCTATCCTCCGGCCGCTTGCGGATCGGATTGGCGATCCCCAGGCGCAGGGGGCCCATGGGCGAGACCCAGGACAGGCCGATACCGGCCGACGCGCGCAGTTCGCCCAGGTCGATGGGCTGGTTTTCGCCGTAGACGTTGCCGGCATCGACGAAGGTGTACATCCGCAAAGTGCGGTCATTGCCTGCACCAGGCAGCGGCATGAGCAGTTCGGTGCTCAGGGTGATGCGCCGGGCACCGCCGACCGACCGGCCCGCCGGGTCACGCGGGCCCAGGGTGCCTTGCTGGAAACCCCGGACCGTGCCCAGGCCGCCGCCAAAGTAGTTCTTGAAGATCGGCAGGTCACGCCCGCCCAGGCCCTTGCCCATGGCGACCTCGGTGTTGAAGGCCAGGGTGTACTGCTTGGTCAGGGGAAGGTACTGCTGGAACTGGTAGGCGCCACGCACGTAGCGCGCGTCGCCGAGGACACCGAACTCGCTCGAAGCGCGCTGCAGGCGACCTCGGGTCGGCACCAGGGCACTGTCCCGGCTGTCACGCCCCCAACCCAAGGTCAGGGGCACCAGGGTGGTGGTGTCGCCATAGCGGGTGATGTACTCGTCGAAGGACAGGGGCAGCGCCAGCCCCCGGTTGATCTGGGTGCGTTCGACGTTAAGGCCAAAGGCCACGGTATCGATCTCGGAGAACGGCACGCCAAAGCGCATACCAGCGCCCGAGGTCACGATCTCGTAGCTGCCGCCCTGACTCAAGTAAGGGCGGGTGGTGCGATGGAAGATGTCCATCGAACGGGATACGCCGTCTTTCGTGAAGTAGGGATCGACCGTAGACAGCACCACGGTACGGTTGAAGTTGGAGGTGTTGACCTCGGCGGCCAGGTAGCGACCCGAGCCGAAGGCGTTCTCCTGGCGGATGCCGAAGCCCAGGCCCAGCTTGTCCGCGCTGGAGAAGCCCGCCGACAGCGATACGCTGCCCGTGGGTTTCTCGGTCACGTTCAAGTTCAGATCGACCTGATCCGGTGCGCCGGGAACGCCGACCGTCTCGATGTTGACTTCGCGGAAGAAGGCCAGGCGGTCGACCCGGTCACGCGAGCGACGGATGCGGTCACCGTCGTACCAGCTCGCCTCGAGCTGACGGAACTCGCGGCGGATCACCTCGTCGCGGGTGCGGGTGTTGCCCGAGAGGTTGATGCGGCGCACATAGGCGCGTCGTGAGGGCTCGGCCGCTAGACGCAGACTCACGCGGTTCGTGCTGCGGTCGATCTCGGGGCGGGCCTCGACCTGCGCGAAGGCGTAGCCGAAGTTGCCGAAGTACTCGGTGAAGGCCTTGGTGGTCTCTGCCACCCGGTCACCGTTGTAGGGCTCGCCAGCACGGATGGTGATGAGGGACTTGAATTCCGCTTCGCGTCCCAGGTAGTTACCTTCGAGCTGGATGTCGCTCACCACGAAGCGTTCGCCCTCGGTCACGTTGACGGTGATGGTGATGGACTGTTTGTCCGGCGACATCGCGACCTGGGTGCTGTCGACGCTGAACTCGAGGTAGCCGCGCTGGGTGTAGAAGGAGCGCAGGGACTCAAGGTCGGCATTGAGCTTGACCCGGGAGTAGCGGTTGGATTTGGTGTACCAGCTGAAAAAGCCGCCGGTGTCCTGGTCAAACAGGTCCTTGAGCGTCTTCTGGCTGAAGGCCTTGTTGCCCACGATGCGGATGTCGCGGATCTTGGCCACTTCGCCTTCGGTGATGTTGAAGGTGAGGTTGACCCGGTTGCGCTCGATGGGCGTGACGGTGGTCACCACCTCGGCGCCGTACAGGCTACGGTTGACGTACTGGCGTTTGAGTTCCTGTTCGGCCGCATCGGCCAGGGCCTGATCGTAGGGGCGGCCCTCGGTCAGGCCGATGTCGCGCAGGGACTTCTTGATCAGGTCCTTGTCGAATTCGCGCAGGCCGACGAAGTTGACGTCGGCCACCGTAGGACGTTCCTCGACGATGACCACCAGCACGTCGCCGTCGACTTCCAGGCGCACGTCTTTGAACAGGCCCAACGCGAACAGCGCGCGGATGGCGGCGGCGCCCTTGTCGCCGGTGTACTGGTCGCCCACGCGCACCGGCAGGGAGGCGAACACCGTGCCAGGCTCGACGCGCTGCAGGCCCTCAACCCGGATGTCGCGGACGTTGAAAGGGTCGACCGCCCAGGCGTGCGCCGCCAGGGCCAGGGCGGCCACGCTCACCAGGGTGCGCGCCCCGAGGCGCCTGAGTTGTTGCTTCATGGATTCTGGGTAGGTCCGCGCCTGGGGTCGAGCACGGCGGGATGGGTTCAACCGAGCAGGCGCGTCACGTCGTTGAATAGCGCAACGGACATCAGCACCACCAGAACCGCCACGCCTGCGCGTTGCAGGCGATCCATCCACGCGTCGGAGACGCTACGCCCGGTTACGAACTCCCAAAGATAATACATCAGGTGTCCCCCGTCGAGGACGGGAACGGGTAGGAGGTTCAAGACCCCCAGGCTCACGCTGATCAGTGCCAGGAACACCAGGTACTGCGTGAAGCCCTGGCTCGCGGACTTGCCCGCGAAGTCGGCGATGGTCAGGGGGCCGCTCAGGTTCTTCAGCGACGCCTCGCCGATCACCATCCGTCCCATCATCCGCAGCGTGAGCGCAGACATGTCCCAGGTGCGCACCACGCCCTGCCACAGCCCCTCCAGCGGCCCGTGCTGCACCTGCACCATCTCGGGCGCCGACCCGACGTAAGCGCCGATGCGCCCCACCGCCAGGGCGGCCCCGCCGCGGTCCGTCACGACGTCGGGCGTGACGCGCAGCACCAGTTCACGCCCCTCGCGCAGCACGCGCCAGTCGCTGCCCACGCCCTGGCCGCCCGACACCTGGCGGCGCACCCACTCGCGAAGCTGCTGCCCGTCGACGATGGGCTGACCCCCGGCGGCCAGCACCCGATCCCCCTTCTCGAGGCCGGCGCGCTGCGCCGCGCCACCGGGCGTGAGCTCACCGATCACAGGCTGCGTCAAGGGACCCAGGATGCCGATGCGCCGCGCGAGGTTCACGTCGGCCTCACGCGCGTCCAGGGCGGCCAGCGGCAGCATCACCTCGCGCGAGCGACCTGCCGGACCCAGGGATACCTGCAGCCGGACGTCGCGGCCGTCCAGGGCGCCCTGGGTGAGGAGCCAGCGCAGGTCGTCGAAAGAATCCAGGGGCTGCAGGTCCTGGCCTTCGAAGCCGCCCGCCTGCACCCATTCGCCACCGGTCAGCCCGGCGCGTTCGGCGACCGAGCCGGCCACCGGCGCCGCCAAAACCGCGCGCGGGGCTTCGAAGCCGGACCAGCCCACTGCGGCATACAGCAGCACCGCCAGCAGCAGATTGGCCAGGGGTCCGGCCGCTACGATGGCCGCGCGGGATCGCAGGGGCTGTCGGTTGAAGGCCAGGTGCTGTTCGTGGGGTGCGACTTCGCCTTCTCGTTCGTCCAGCATGCGTACGTAGCCCCCAAGCGGGATCGCACACAGCACGAACTCGGTATCCTGTCCCGGGTGCTGGCGCCGCGGCTGCCAACGCACCATCACCTTGCCGAAGCCCACGGAAAAGCGCAGCACCTTCACCCCGCAAGCCACCGCCATGCGGTAATGGCCGTATTCGTGGATGGCGATCAGCAGGCCCAGGGCGACGAGGAAGGCAAGGAGCGTCAGCATGGTCGGCAGTCAGGCGATGCGGCCGATGGCCTGCGAGGCGACAGCGCGGGCCCGCAGGTCGAGCTCGAGCAGGTCGGCCAGGCTGTCAGGGCCGGCGGGCAGGACCGCCTCGAGGGTGGTCAGGTTCAGGGCGTGGATCTGGTCGAAACGGATGCGGCCGGACAGGAAGGCGTCCACCGCGACCTCGTTGGCGGCGTTCAGGACGGCGGTCGTGCCCGAGGCCGCCCGCAGGCTGTCCCAGGCCAGGCCCAGTCCGGGGAAGCGCTCGCGGTGACCGCGGCTGTCCAGAGACTCGAAGCTCATGTCGGCCAGCGCTGAAAAGTCCAAGGGCTGGGCGCCCGAGGTCACCCGCTCGGGCCAGGCCAGACCGTAGGCGATCGGCACCCGCATGTCGGGGGTGCCGAGCTGGGCAACCACCGAAGTGTCCCGGTACTGCACCATCGAGTGAATCACGCTCTGGGGGTGGATCACCACCTCCAGTCGCTCGGGCGGCAGGCCGAAGAGGTAGCGCGCCTCGATCACCTCCAGGGCCTTGTTCATCATGGTGGCCGAATCCACCGAGATCTTGC
>CAZUKC010000038.1:0-10838 GCA_964620375.1 uncultured Ramlibacter sp.
CGATGGGCTGACCGCCTGGATAGGCCAGGGAATCAATGACGTGGGCCTTGATCTCAAGCAAGCCCAATTCGAAGACCTGGAACAGGCCGACCGGACCTGCCCCCACGATGACGGCATCGGTCTCGATGGGGCCGTCGTGGTCGGCCGCGGTCTTGATCACTTCTTGGTTCAACAGGGGATCCATGCAGGGGTTCAGCGCACCAGCTCGGAGAGCTTGCCAGTCTTGTCTTTCCACTCGTCGGCATCGGGCAGGGGAGGCTTGCGCTTGGTGATGCTTTTCCAGCCGGGGGCGCGGGCGAGTTCGACGTTGAGCTTGACGAAGGCCAGTTGGTCGGCCGGTACGTCTTCCTCGGCGTAGATGGCGTTGACGGGGCACTCGGGGATGCAGACCGCGCAGTCGATGCACTCGTCGGGGTCGATCACAAGCATGTTGGGGCCCTCGCGGAAGCAGTCCACGGGGCAGACGTCTACGCAATCGGTGTACTTGCAGCGGATGCAGGATTCGGTGACGACGTGGGTCATTTTGGTGGGGGCCGAGGAAAGCCACGATTTTAGCGGTGGCGGCTCAGGGCAGGACGCAGGTACGCAGAAGGTATTGCTCTGGATGTGGCGCCGGGGCCTCAGGACGCCCGGGGCCTTGGTCGCCTCAGGCCTCGTTCACCAGCACCGCGGCGGCCGTTCTGTGGGTGGCCGTGTCCACCAGCACCAGCGCGCCCAGGGCCCGAGAGCGGGCGTAGGGGCGTGTCGGCAGGGGCTCCTGCAAGGCCAGTTCGACCTGGCCGATGGCGTTGGCTTCGAGCGCGGTGGCTTCGATGGCCTGCAGGGTGTGGATGTCGACCCGGTGCACGATGCGGCTGACCCGGGCCTTGACCCAGCGATGACCGTGCAGGGCCCAGTAGACGCGCCCGGCGACCAGGGGCTCGTCGTCCAGCCAGGCCACGGTGGCCGAGAGGGTGCGGGTGGCCGCGGCAGCCCCGGGTCCGAGCAGCCAGTCGCCGCGCGAGACGTCGACCTCGCGGTCCAGGACGATGCCGGCGCTGTGGCCGGCCGGGACGGCTCGCGGCTCGCGTACGGGGTTCAGGACCTGGGCGACGACGGCGGTCTGCCCACCGGGCATGACCTGGACCGGCTGGCCCGGCTGCAGTGTGCCGGCGGCGATGCGACCCCAGAAGATGCGACGGCCCTGCGCGGTGTCCGGGGAGTCGTGGAACTTCTCGACCCACTGCACCGGGAAGGCAAACGCTGCCTGGGTGTCGGCAGGGGTGACGTCCAGGGTCTCGAGCAGCTGCAGGAGCGACGGGCCGCGGTAACTGCACCAGCCTGGCTGTGCGGTGACCACGTTGTGGCCCTTGAGGGCGGAGATCGGGATCAGGGCGCGCACCGCGACGCCGGCCTCGGCAGCGAAGCGCTGGAGCGCCCCGGCGATGTGGGTGTAGGCCTGCGCGGGGTCGTCGACCGCATCGAGCTTGTTGATCGCGAAGACGATGGAGGGCACGCGCAGCAGGTGCGCCAACAGGGTGTGGCGGCGGGTCTGGGGCAGCAGGGCCAGGCCCGGGTCCTGCCAGGGCAGCTTGGTGGCATCCACCAGCACCACCGCCGCATCCGCATTGGAGGCGGCGGTGACCATGTTGCGGGTGTACTGCTCGTGACCGGGGGTGTCGCCGATGATGAACTTGCGTTTCGGCGTGGCGAAGTAACGGTAGGCGACGTCAATGGTGATGCCCTGCTCGCGTTCGGCCGAGAGGCCGTCGGTCAGTCGTGCGAGGTCCGCCTCGCCTGCGCGCGAGACGCTGGCCAGCTGGTCCTGTAGGACGGCGCGGGCGTCCACCAGCAGGCGACCGATCAGGGTGCTCTTGCCGTCGTCCACGCTGCCGCAGGTGATAAAGCGCAGGGCGGTGGCGTGGTCACCGCCCGCCGGGGCGGGGGATGTCGCCGACGCGGCGGGGACAAAGGGCGTGGTGGTGATCATCAGAAGTAGCCGTCTTTCTTGCGCTTTTCCATGGAGGCTTCGGAGGTCTTGTCGTCCATCCGCGTGGCACCGCGCTCGGAGACGTCGGCGCTCAGGGTCTCCAGCACCACATCGCGTGCGGTGGTTGCCAGGCTTTCCACCGGGCAGGTGCAGGTGATGTCACCCACGGTGCGAAAGCGCACGGTGCGGGTCTCGACCTGCTCGCCTTCGCGCGGCGGGGTGAGCGGGGTGACCGGTACGAGCAAACCCTTGCGCGCAACGACCTCGCGCGGGTGGGCGTAGTAGATCGAGGGCAGGGCGATGGCCTCGCGCTCGATGTATTGCCAGACGTCCAGCTCGGTCCAGTTGGAGATGGGGAAGACGCGGAAATGCTCGCCGGCGTGCAGGCGGGTGTTGAACAGGGTCCACAGCTCGGGACGCTGGGCCTTGGGCTGCCACTGGCCAAAGCTGTCGCGGTGGGAAAAGATGCGCTCCTTGGCGCGAGCCTTCTCCTCGTCGCGGCGGGCGCCGCCGATCAGGGCGTCAAAGCGGAATTCTTCGATGGCCTCCAGCAGCGTGACCGACTGGTGGGCGTTGCGCGATTCACCCGGGTGGGACAGGCGTACCGTGCCGCGCTTCATGGAGTCTTCGACGCTGCGCACGATCAGCTCCGCGCCCAGTTCGCGGGCACGCTGGTCGCGGAAGTCGGTGACCTCCTGAAAGTTGTGGCCGGTGTCGATCATCAGCAGTGGGTAGGGGATACGACCCCGTCCAAACGCCTTCTCGGCGCACCTCAGAAGCACCAGGGAATCCTTGCCGCCGGAGAACAGCAGCGCGGGCCGTTCGAAGGCGGCGGCGACCTCGCGCAGGACGAAGATGGCTTCTTCTTCCAGGGCGTCCAGATGGCGATTGCTCAGGGTGTTGAGCAGGTGCGGCTCGGTGCGCGCGTTCATGCAGGGGCTCCCTCGGTGTTCTTCACGTGCAGGCCGCACTCTTTCAGGTCGCTGGTTTCCCACCACCAGCGCCCGGCGCGAAAGTCCTCGCCCAGGCTGATGGCCCGCGTGCAGGGGGCGCAGCCGATGCTGGGGTAGAACTGGTCGTGTAGGGCGTTGTAGTCCACTGCGCGCGTGGCGATGTAGTGCCAGACGTCGCCCCAGGTCCAGTCGGACAGGGGGTTGAACTTGGTGCGGGGCTCGGAGGTGTCAATGGCGGGCACCTCGGCGCGCGCGGCTGATTGCTCCCGGCGCAGGCCGGTGATCCAGGCCTTCTGGCCTTGCAACGCGCGGGCCAGCGGCTCCATCTTGCGGATGCCGCAGCAGGCCTTGCGCAGGGCGATGCTGCGGTACATCGCGTCCCCACCCTCGCGTGCGACGAACTGCACCACCGCCTCCTGCACCGGGCGGTAGACAGTGACCGGTGCGCGCGAGGTGCTGCGGGTGCGCTCCAGAAGTGCCAGGGTCTGCGCGTGCAGGGCGCCTGTGTCCAGCACGAAGATCGGGATGTCCAGGGCGAGTGCGTTGATGATGTGCGTGATGACCACGTCCTCGGCGCCCAGGCTGGAGGCCTGGGTGACCGGCGCGTAGTCGGCGGCCGCGCGTTGCAGCAGCGCCTGGGTGTGGGCCAGCTTGGCGTCGAAGTCGGCGCTGGGGCGGGCATGCTGCTGCGTGGCCCTGGCCGGAGCCAGTGGCGCGCGCGCGTCGGTGGGCGTGTTCATGCCGAGGCCGTTTCCCGGAAATGAGGGTGGACCGTCACCGCGTCGCCCTGGTAGTAGCGGGCGTAGCGCGCGAACTGGCGGGCCGCATGGGCCGGGTCTTGGTCCGCGCGCAGCACGGCACTGGTGAAGCCGGTGCGCTGCATCTGCACGAGCTGGTCGATCAGCACGTCGCCGGTGGCGCGGATCTCGCCGGTGTAGCCCCGGCGGCGGCGCAGCATGAAGGCCTGGCTGAAGGCGCGGCCGTCGGCAAAACCGGGAAAGTGCAGGTCAATGCGGGTCACGCCCTCGAGGGCCAGGTCGGTGACCGCCACGTCATTGGCCAGGGCCAGCACGCCCGGGGCATGGGCCTGCGCCGCATGGTCGGCGGCGGCGACGAGTCGCAGGGTGAAGTCCATCACGCCACCTCCTGCGCCACGTCGTCGCTCGGGGTGAGGCGCGCGCCGTTGGCGGCGGCCTTGAAAGCGTCCAGGCCCACGCGGCGCAGGGTGTCGATGAAGGGCTCGTAATGGTCGCCGACGCTCACGCGCTGGCGGCGGTAGGTGTCGAGCACCGCCTCGATCACTTCGGGCACTTCAGCAGCCGAGAACGAGGGGCCGACCACCTTGCCGGGTGTGGCTGCGCCCGAGACGGTGGAGCCGTCCGAGCCGCCCAGCGTGACCTGATACCACTCCTTACCGTCCTTGTCGACGCCCAGGATGCCGATGTGGCCGCTGTGGTGGTGGCCGCAGGAGTTGATGCAGCCGGAGATGTGCAGGTCGACGGCGCCGATGTCGTGCAGTTCGTCCAGGTCCTGGTAACGCTGGGTGATGGCCTCTGCGATCGGCAGGGACCGGGCATTGGCCAGATCGCAGTAGTCGCCACCGGGGCAGGCGATCATGTCCGTGAGCAGGCCGATGTTGGCGGTGGCCAGGCCCAGCGCGCGGGCGTCGCGCCACAGCGCGGGCAGGTCGGACACGCGCACCCAGGGCAGCAGCAGGTTCTGGCCGTGGGTGACGCGGGCCTCGCCGGCGCTGTAGCGGTCGGCCAGGTCGGCAGCTGCGTCGAGCTGTTCGGCGGTGGCGTCACCGGGCGCCTGGCCCAGGCGCTTGAACGAGAGCGTGACCGCGCGCAAGTGCGGGTCGCGGTGGGCCGCCACGTTTTGCTGCAGCCAGCGCTGGTAGGCGGGAGCGAGGTCGGTCTCGGGCAGCGCGGTGGGCGCGGCGGGTTCGATCACCGGTGCGGTGAAGCAGGCGCTGACGCGCGCGAGTTCGGCGGGCGTCACGGTGTGCGGCGCGCCGTCCTGCGCGAGGATGGCCTGGTACTCGGTCTCGACCTCGTCGGTGTAGCGCTGGCCTTCGGCCTTCACCAGGATCTTCAGGCGGGCCTTGTACTTGTTGTCGCGGCGGCCCCAGCGGTTGTAGACGCGCACCAGGGCCTCCAGATAGTTCAGGATCTGGTCGGCTGGCACGAACTCGCGGATGACGGGGGCGATGACCGGCGTGCGTCCCATGCCGCCGCCAGCCAGGACCCGAAAGCCCAGGGCGCCGGCGGCGTTGCGCACCAGGTACAGGCCCACGTCGTGCCAGGCGACCGCGGCGCGGTCCTCGGCGGCGCCGGTGATGGCGACCTTGAACTTGCGGGGCAGGAAGGCGAACTCGGGGTGCAGGGTGCTCCATTGGCGCAGGATTTCGCACCAAGGACGCGGGTCGGCCACCTCGTCGGGCGCGATGCCGGCGAGTTCGTCGGTGGTGATGTTGCGGATGCAGTTGCCGCTGGTCTGGATGCCGTGCATGTCCACGCTGGCCAGCAGGTCCATGACGTCGGCGCTCTTTTCCAGCGGGATCCAGTTGAACTGCACGTTCTGGCGCGTGGTGAAGTGGCCGTAGCCCACCGACAGGCGCGAGTGCGCATAGCCGCCACCGGGCAGGGGCACCGGGCCGAGCGCGTCTTGGCGCTGACGCGCGCCTTCGAAGATCTCGGCCGAGGGCTGGTCGTATTCGCGTGCGATGCGGGCCAGCACGCGCAGCTGGCGGCTGGCGATCTCGCCATAGGGCACGGCCACGCGCAGCATGGGCGCAAAACGCTGGACATACCAGCCGTTTTGCAGGCGCAGGGGTCGGAATTCCTCTTCGGCCAACTGGCCGTTCAGACGGCGCTGCAGTTGGTCACGGTACTGGGCGGCGCGCGCGCGCACGAACTGCCGGTCGAACTCGGTGTACTGGTACATGGGCCGCGACTGTAGGTGCGCGGCGTCGGGAGGCAAACTAACTTTTTATCGGAGCCTTATGCGCATATGCATATGCGCCAGGATCGGCGCGGGTTTCCGGCGGATGCAGCGCGCACCTGGCGTGGCGGCGTTCAGGCGCGGGCGGGACGCTGGCGGGCCAGGTCCAGGGCGGCGGCCAGGGGCGGCGGCAGGGGTCCGGGCTCGCCATGCAGACGAGCCACCAGCAGCTGCGCGCACAGGGCCGCGAAGGTCAGGCCGCGCGAGCCCATGGCGGTGCTGACCCACAGCCCGGGCGCGAGTTCGCCCACCAGCGGACGGCGGTCGGTACTGGCGCAGCGCACGCCGCTCCAGCCTCGCACACGGTCCGGCGCGAACGCGGGTGCAAGGCGCTCGGCCAACGCGGGCACAAGGGTGCGCAGGCGCGCGAGGTTGTCGGCATGGTCCTGCGCACGTTCGTCGGTGGCGGTGTCGCCGCGCCCGTAGGTGGAGCCGCTGATCCAGGCCAGGCCGTCCGCGGTGGGGATGTGGGACAGCAGGTGGCCATTGCCGTTGATCGCAAACGCGGGCAGTGCGTGCGCGGGCGACTGCAGGCCCCAGGAGATCTGTCCGCGCACGGCGTGAAGATCCAAGCGCTGTCCGGCCAGAGGCGCCGAGCCCACGGCTGCGGCGATCACGACCAGGGCGGCCTGGCCGACTTCGTGGTGCTGCGCGTCGAGCACGCGCCATCTCGATCCGATCACCTGCAGGTCCGCGACGCGTATCGCGCCGCGCCAGGTGATGGCGGGGTGAGCCAGCCAGGCGCGTACCAGGGCTGCGGGGCGTATCCAGGCAGCGCGGGGGTGCCAGATGGCGACGGCGTCTTCAGTCAGACTGGCGGCGGTGCGCTGCGCGGGGGTGGCGTCGCGGTGTCCGTCGTCGTCACCCACCGGGCGTGCCGGGACGCCACGGTTGGACCTGACCCGGTGTTCGAGGGTGCCGGTGCCGCGCCAGTCGGTGCCCTCGTGCAGCAGGGCCTGCGCGTGGCGCCAGGTGGCCGCGACGCCGTGCCGGGACAGTTGGGACAGCAGGTTGTCGTCGCCCGAGAGGTGAGGGGCCATGAGACCCGCGGGCAGGGCGGAGGCGCCGCTGGCGGGCTCGGAAGCGGCGTCGACGACCTGCACCTGCCAGCCGCGCGCCGCCAGGGCCGCGGCCGCGGCGGCACCCGCAAGGCCGCCGCCGATGACGATCGCGTCGGCGGGCGTGGCAAACGCCGCAGCCGTCACTGGGGTCAGGCGCTGGGCGGGACGTAGCCGGCGGCCTGGTCGGCGCCGCCGCCGAAGAAGTGGGCTTCCATCTGGCGCTTGAGGTACTCGCGCGCACGCTGGTCGGCCAGGTTCAGACGGTTCTCGTTCACCAGCATGGTCTGGTGCTTGAGCCAGCCAGCCCAGGCCTCCTTGCTGACGCTGTCGAAGATGCGCTTGCCGATCTCGCCGGGGTAGGGGGGAAAGTCGAGGCCCTCGGCTTCGCGGCCGAGTTTGATGCATTGAACGGTACGGGGCACAGCAGATCCTGGAAGGTTGGAGGCGTGCAGCCGGGACCGCGAGTGGGCGGTGGCCGCGGCACGGACTTTATCAAGATTCGATCACGCCCTCCCGGGGCAGGGATGCCGCAGGGTGTTCTCCCTATAGCCGGGTCCGATGCCCAGAGGCATGATGCGCAAAGTTACCTATAAGGAGACCCCGATGCAACGCAGACACTGGCTGGCGGCCGCCCTGATGTCGATGACGCCTTTTCTCGCGCCTGCAGTCCATGCGCAGGACTGGCCGGCCCGGCCCCTGAAGCTGGTCGTGCCCTTTCCACCCGGCGGCCTGATCGACAACATGGCGCGCCTGGTAGCGCCCAAGCTGGCCCAGGAGTTGGGGCAGCCGGTGGTGATCGACAACAAGCCTGGCGCCGGCGGCAACCTGGGGGCCGCAGAAGCGGCGCGCGCCGCGCCCGACGGCTACACCCTGCTCATGGCCTCGCCCCCGCTGACCATCAGCCCCGCGCTGTATGCCAAGCTGCCCTATCGACCGGAGCAGATCGTCCCCATCGGATTGCTTGGGCGCGTGCCCAACGTGCTGGTGGTGAGTCCGACCGCCAACATCAACTCGCTGGCGGAACTGACCGCGCTGGCGAAGTCGCGGCCTGGGCAGTTGAACTATGCGTCCAATGGGCAGGGTACCTCGCTGCACCTGAGTGCGGAGTTGTACAAGAGTCAGGCGGGCGTGTTCGTCACACACATTCCCTATCGCGGCGCGGCGGCGGGCCTGAGCGGCGTGATCGCGGGCGAGGTGAATCTGATGTTCGACAACCTGCCGTCAGCGCTGGGTCTGATTCAGGGCGGTCGGCTCAAGGCCCTGGCGGTGACCACGCCCCAGCGCAGCAGCGTGCTGCCCAACGTGCCCACGATGGACGAGGCCGGCCTCAAGGGCTACCAGGTGTTCGCGTGGTTCGGATTGGCCGCGCCCGCCGGCGTGCCGGCGCCGGTGATGCAGAAGATCGAACAGGCGCTGGAGCGCGTCGCAGGCCAGGCCGAGGTGCGGGCGGCGATGCAGCGCGCGGGCGCCGAGCCGACCTGGGCCAACGCGCAGGCGATGAACGCCTTCATGCAGGCGGACGCGGCGCAGTGGAAGAAGGTGGCGGCCTACGCCAAGATCTCGCTGGAGTGAGGCGCGGGGGCCGCAGCCGCCTCACACGCCCAGGTGCTGCTCGAGGATCTGCGGATTGGCGCGCAGATCCTGCGAGCTGCCCGCGTAGACCAACTCGCCCTTGACGAGGATGAGGTTGCGGTCGGTCACCTGGGTCACATGCTTCCAGTTCTTGTCCACGATGACGCTGGAGATGCCGCTTTGCTTGATCAGGTCGCAGATGCGCCAGATCTCGCGGGCGATCAGGGGGGCCAGGCCTTCGGTGGCCTCGTCCAGGATCAGGACGTCGGGATTGGTCATGAGGGCACGGCCGATGGTGAGCATCTGCTGCTCGCCGCCCGAGAGCTGCTGCCCGCCGTGCCCGAGGCGCTCGGCCAGGCGCGGGAAGGTCTCGAGCACGCGCTCGTAGGTCCAGTCACGCTGGCCGCGGGTGCCGGGGCGCGCCGCCATCTTCAGGTTTTCGACGACGCTGAGGTTGCCGAAGATGCCGCGGCCCTCGGGTACGTAGGCGATGCCTCGCTGCGCGATCTCGTAAGGGGCGGCGCCCGTCATGTCGCGTCCGCAGACGGTGACGCTGCCACGGCGTGGCTGGACCAGTCCCATCAGGCTTTTGAGCAGGGTGCTCTTGCCCATGCCGTTGCGGCCCATGAGGCCGATGGTCTCGCCGCGCCCGACCTGGAAGTCGATGCCGCGCAGGATGTGGCTCTGGCCGTAGTAGGTGTGCAAGCCGCGTGCGTCGATCAAAAAGTCAGACATTCGCTTCTTCACCCTTGCGCGGATTGCCAAGAAGGCTGCGAGTGCAATGAACCCATTCGTGGGCCACCGCGGAACCGGCTTTGCCGGTCCGCTGGTGGCGCCCCCTTGAGGGGGAAGCGCCGCAGGCGCTTCGGGGGTGGGCCTTCATCTCAGTGTTCCTCCCCGAGGTAGGCGGCTTGGACGTTGGCATCGGCGCGAATCGCCTCGGGCGTGCCGCTGGCGATCACCTGGCCGTTGACCATGACCGTCAGACGGTCGGCCAGGGCAAAGACCGCGTCCATGTCGTGTTCGACCAGCATGACCGCATGGTCGGCTTTCAGGCGCTGCAGCAGTTCGACCATACGCTCGGCTTCCACGCTGCCCATGCCCGCCAGCGGCTCGTCCAACAGGATCACCTGGGGTTCGGTGGCCAGGGTCATGGCGACTTCGAGCTGTCGTTGCTCGCCGTGGCTGATGGCGCCCGCCGCCATGTCGCGGCGGTGGGCCAGGCCTGCCAGTTCGAGCGCGCGCTCGGCGCGGACGTTGGTGTCGGTAAAGGCGGTGGCGCGGCGCAGCCAGCGCGCGGCCCGCGGGGCGCGCGATTGGGCCGCCAGACGCACGTTCTCCCAGACGGTAAAGGGCAGGAAGATGTTGGTCTTCTGGTAGCTGCGGCCCAGGCCGTGGCGCGAGATGCGCTCGGGTGTCCAGCCGGTGATGTCGGTCTCGCCCAGGTGGATGGTGCCGGCCGTCGGCGCGAGGTCGCCCGAGAGCAGGTGGGCGAGGGTGGACTTGCCTGCACCGTTGGGGCCGATGACGGCATGGATGCGCCCGCGCCAGAGGTCGACGGAGACATCGTTGACGGCCGCCAGGCCGCCAAAGCGCTTGGTCGGGTGGCGTGCGGAAAAGAGGGCGGCGTCACTCATGACGGTCTTCCTTGCGGCGCAGTGCACGCGCCGCCAGCCCCAGCAGGCCGCGCGGCGCGAGGATGATGACCGCCACGATGAACAGCCCCATCCACAGCTGCCAGTGCTTGCCAGTGTTGAAGCCACCGATGGCGGGCAGGTCCTTGAAGGCGTGCAGCAGGTACTCGAAGGCGAAGGCGCCCACGATGGCGCCGGCGAAGTTGCCGATGCCGCCCAGGATCACCATCATGATGGCGTGGGCGCTCAGGTGAAAACCGAGCAGCTCGGGATTGACGAAGCCGGTCTGCATCGCGCCCAGAAAGCCCGCCAGGCCGGCCAGCGCTCCGCCCAGGGTAAAGGCCGCGAGCTTGTAGCCGAAGGTGCCGTACCCCATGGCGCGCATGCGGTGCTCGTTCACGCGGATCCCCGCGAGCACGCGGCCGAACGGGCTCCACAGCAGCCGGCGCAGGAACAGGTACACCACCACCAGCCAGAACAGCGTGAAGTAGTAGAAGACGCGCTTGTTCTCCAGGTCGAACAGGCCTGCGTCGGGGCGGAAGTTGATGTACAGGCCGTCCGAGCCACCGAGCGGCTTGTTGTCGAAGAAGATGTAGAACACCATCTGCGCGAAGGCCATGGTGACCATGATGAAGTAGATGCCGTG
>CAZUKC010000039.1:0-10816 GCA_964620375.1 uncultured Ramlibacter sp.
AATGGGCGAACCCAGCGGGCCCATCGAGAAGGGCACCACATACATGGTGCGGCCCTTCATGCAACCGTCAAACAGGGGCTGCAGCGTGGCGCGCA
Organism: uncultured Ramlibacter sp.; assembly: GCA_964620375.1. GTDB lineage: Bacteria > Pseudomonadota > Gammaproteobacteria > Burkholderiales > Burkholderiaceae_C > Ramlibacter. The sequence continues at coordinate 96 of CAZUKC010000039.1, forward strand.
TCTGGGCCGGGTCCGTCCAGTTATTGGTGGGGCCGGCGTCTTCTTTCTTGTGCGAGCAGATGTAGGTGCGGTCTTCGACGCGGGCGACGTCCGACGGGTCGGAGCAGGCCAGGAAGGAGTTGGGGCGCTTGGCGGGATTGAGCTTCTTGAAGGTGCCGGCGTCGACCAGCTGCTGGCACAGGCGCTCGTATTCTTCCTGGCTGCCGTCGCACCAGTAGACCGAGTCCGGCTTGCACAGGGCCACCATGTCGGCGACCCACGCAATCAGTTTGGCGTTTTTGACCCAGGCGGGGGCGGCAAGGCCCAGGCCCTGCATCGCGGGAGAGTTCATGTCCAAAGCTCCTGAAGTTAAAACCTGATTTCCACAGGGCGCCGCACGGACGCGCTGGGGAAAGCGGGCTGCCATCCGTCGTCGCCCGGTCACGACGCGGGGCTCTCACGGATGGGGTGCCCGATTTTAGGGAGCCGCCCCCCACGCCGCGTCGGGGGACACGCCGATGTTATGCAAAACTTGCATGAGATTATGCGGACGCGCCTTGTCGCCGGTGGCGCGCCCGGGGCGCATACCAAAGCACTGTATGCGGCGGGGTGGAGCGGACGGCCCGCCAAGAAAAAGGCCTGCCTCGCGGGAGCGGGCAGGCCGTTCGCAGGGGTGCCGGCAGGCACCGCAGCGCGGGCTCAGGCCATGACGACGGCGATGAAGGCCAACAGAAAGATCAGGACGCCGCCCATAACGGGTAGCACGATCGGCATGTTGGGGACGATGCGCTCGATGGGATCTTGTGTGTCAGAGGCGGCGTGAGGGGCGGTGTCGTTGCTGGACATGGGTGTTTTCCTGAAACCTGAAACCTGCGGTGCGAGCCGCGACGAAGCCCGCATTTTAACGTCGCGCCGACCAGCGCCTCTGCCGAATCCGCAACGCCTGCGAAGGTCAGCGAGGAATGTGACGCGCGTTCCCGCAAAAGGGGTATTCCCAGGAGCATCGTCCCGCGTTATCGTGCGCCGCATTGCAAGCAGGAGGCCTTGATGGTCAAGCGTTCGCTGGATGTGCAGGTGCTGCCGTCTCCCGGGCTGAAGGACGCGCCGGTCCTGGACCTGATGTGCTCGCATTTCGTGCTGACGCTGGCGGCCAAGCAGGGCGGCAAGTTCAATGTCCGGCGCGACCTCAACGGCCTGCTCTCGCTGGCCGGACGCCACCTGGTCTGGCCCGCGTCGACCCTGGCGCGGCTGCGCGAATTTCTGGGCCGCCGCTGCCACGACAACGAGTTCTGGCGGGGCCACGAAGCCCTCTCTGCGCGCGACTTCCTCGAGCGCCATGGCCTGTGGCGCGGTCCGTATGAAGAGGGCACGCTGTTCTTCTACCTCGACGAATACGCCAAGGATCAGCCCAAGGACCTGCTGTCGGTCCTGGCCGTGACCGGGCAGTGGCTCACCCATGCGCTGAAGAAGCAGTCCACCCTGGTCGAGAAAAATATCGACGCGCTCGCGGGTCTGCTGCAGCTCAATCGCGCGGAGCGTGCCCTGCTGCTGTACGGCACCCTCGCACGCTACCAGCGGGACCTGCGCAGCCTGCTGGTGGAGTTCAAGGTCAACAACGCGCCCGAGGCCTACACCGCCATCGCCGAGATCGCGGGCGTCAACGCGAGCGAGGTGGGCGAGGCCCTGCGAGCCGGCTCGCGCCTGGAACGCATCGGCCTGGTCGAGAACCTGATCTCCGAGCACAACATCACCGACCTGGCCGACCTGATGAAGGTCAGCGAGAAACTGCCGCCGGTGCTGATGCGCGAATACCGCGACCAGGCCGAGCTCATGGCGGTCTTCACCCGACCCTGCGCCAAGAGCGCGCTGGGTCTGGACGACTTCAGCTTCGTGCAGGACGACGCGCAGGTGCTGTGCGCGCTGCTGCGCAACGCGGTGGCGCGCAAGGAGCCCGGGGTCAACGTGCTGCTGTACGGGCCGCCCGGCACCGGCAAGACCGAGCTGGCCAAGGTCGCAGCGCAGGCCGCCGGGCTGGAGCTGTTCGAGGTGGAGTACGCCGACCGCGATGGCCACTCGCTTTCGGGCCGGGATCGCTACCGCTCGCTGCAGATCGCACAGGTCTTTCTCAAGGGCAGCGCCAATGCGGCGCTGTTGTTTGACGAGGTCGAGGACGTCTTTCCTCCCATCAGCTCCGAGGCAGCGCAGTACATGGCGCGGGCCGAGCAGGCGATGGCGCCGGCCAGCGGCAGCGTGAGCGGCAAGGCCTGGGTGAACCAGATCCTCGAGACCAACAGCGTGCCCACGATCTGGGTCACCAACCGCATCGAGCAGATCGACCCGGCCTTCCGGCGCCGCTTCGCCTACCACCTGGAGCTGAAATCTCCGCCGCCCGGCGCACGTGAAAGCCTGGTGCGCAAGACGCTGGAGGGCGTGGCCGTGTCCGACGCCTTCGTGGCGCGGCTGACCGAGCGCAAGGGCCTCACGCCCGCACAGATCCGCACAGCGGTGCGCTTTGCGAGCCTGGCCCAGGAGGACCCTTCGGGCACCGAGCGCCTCATCGAGCGCCAGCTGCGCAACGCCGACCTGGCGCTGGGGCATCAAAGCCAGGACCCCGGCCAGCGCCCGCAGGTCACCACCTACGACCTAAACATGCTGCACGTGGAAAGCCGCTTCGAGATCCCGCGCATCGTGCAGGCGCTCAAGGCGCGCGGCCACGGCACGCTGTGCTTCTACGGTCCACCGGGCACCGGGAAGACGGCGCTGGCGGAACACATCGCCCGGGCCCTGGAGCGCCCGCTGCTGGTCAAGCAGGCCAGCGACCTCATGAGCAAGTTCGTCGGGGAGACCGAGCAGAACATGGCCGCGATGTTTCGCGAGGCCCAGGCCGAGCAGGCGGTGCTGCTGCTCGACGAAGCGGACAGCTTCCTGCAGGACCGTCGGGGCGCGCAGCGCACCTACGAGGTGACCGAGGTCAACGAGATGCTGCAGGGGATGGAGCGCTTCGGCGGTGTGTTCGTGTGCACCACCAACCTGTTGGACCGCATCGACCCGGCGGCCTTGCGCCGCTTCACCTTCAAGATCCGGTTCAAGCCCCTGACCGTTGCCCAGCGCGAGCGGATGTTCGTGGTCGAGGCGCTGCAGGGCGAGGCGGCGCGGCTCACGCCGCAGGCAGCCGACCGGCTCCGGCGACTCGACCAGCTGTGTCCGGGTGACTTCGCCGCCGTCAAGCGCCAGGTCACCATCCTGGCCGCCGACTTCAGCCCTGAGGAGTTCCTGGACCAGCTGGAGATCGAGCACCGCCTGAAGCCCGAGGTGCGCGAGGCGCGGGCGGTGGGGTTCGTGCAGTAGGCGAGGTCTGCCCCGTCGGGGCAGCAGCTTTCAGCCGCCGGGGTCGGGCTCCGCCGGCGGCAGGGGCGGCCAGTCCAGCAACTCGGCCAGCCGCCGCACCACCCAGTGCGCCTGTGGCGGCGGCACCGGTGAGCCCTCCTGCAGCAGGGCCTGCAGCATCTTCTCCAGCACGTCCTGCTCGGTGATGCCCAGCTGGAACTGGGTCAGGCGTGCCTGCTCGGTCAGCGCCTGCGCCAGGTCCTCGCACAGCTCGTAGCGCTCCCGCACGTGGGCCAGGGGCTCGGTCAGGCGCAGCCCGCCGCGCGCGGCATAGAGCGCGAGAAAGGAGTCGGGGACCAGGATCTGGTTGTCGTCCATGGACGGGCTGCAGCGTGTCGGCGCTGCGGCAGGCTTTCAGCGGTAGTAGGCCTCGACCTTGCCCCTGAGCTTGATCAGGAGCGGCTGGCCCTTGCGGTCCAGCGTCTTGCCGGCGGGCAGCTTGATCCAGCCTTCGCTGATGCAGTACTCCTCCACGCCCTTTTGCTCCTTGCCGTTCAGGCGCACGCCGATGTCGTGCTCGAAGGCCGCCGCCAGGTGGTGGGGGCTGGACGGGTCGGTGCACAGGCGGTCGGGGAGGGCGGGGCGCTCGGCGGGGGCGGTCGGTTCGGTCATGCCCTGAATTGTCCATGACCCGCCGGCTCGGCCCGCGTCGCGCGCCTTAAGGTGGGATTAATCGGGGCCCCCTAGCCTTGAGGCCGTTCATTGCACAGCCCCGAGACATGCCCGCCGTGTTGCAGAAACTGAGTGCCACCCGCCCCCCGAGCTTGGAGTCGATCCACGCCTCACCCGCGTCCCGCGCCCGCGCCCGGATCGAGGCCTACATCCGCCAGCGGTTCTTCGACATCTATCAGGCCCGCGTCGGCAGCCTTGCGCCCAACCTCCTGCTGCTCCATCGCGAGGGCCAGACCGTGGCCGCAGCGGGATGGCGCGGGGCCGACGCCGAGGCCCTCTTCCTGGAGGCTTATCTGGACCGGCCGATCGAACAGGAGGTCGCGCGGTTGACGGGGCGTCCCGTGGAGCGCCGGCACATCGTGGAGGTCGGGCACCTGGTGGCCGAGAAGCCCGGCGGCAGCGTGCATGTGATCTGCACGCTCGCGCGCCATCTGGACCGACTCGGCTACGAGTGGGTCGTCTTCACCGCAACGCGTGAGCTGCTGGGCATCTTCAGCCGCCTGGGGCTGCACCTGCTGGCGCTGGCCGCGGCCGACCCTGTTCACCTGGGCGATGCCGCACAGGACTGGGGCCGCTACTACGACACCCAGCCCGTCGTGGTGGCGGGACGCATCCGGCAGGCGCTCGAGCGCCTGGACGCGCATGACTGAGTCGCCGGTTCTGCAGGCGCTGTCACGGGCCCCCGACCACGCGACGGTCTTCACCGACGGGCCGCGCACCTGGTCGGCGGCACAGGTGCGCAGCGAGCTGCAGGCCCTGGCCCATCTGCTGCAGCCCTGCCGCGTGGTGGCGGTGCTGTCGGACAACGGCCCGGCCTGGGCCTTGGCGGACCTGGCCTGTCTGCAGGCCGGCAAGGTGCATCTGCCGCTGCCGGGCTTCTTCACGCCGGCGCAGTGGCAGCACGCCCTGCGGCAGACCGCGGCCGATGCGCTCCTGACCGATCACCCGCAGGCCGTCCAGGCCCTGGGCCTGGGCTTCGAGCCCGCGCAGTCCTGGCAGGGACTGACGCTCCTGCGACGGCAGGTGCCAGCGGCGACCCTGCCGAGCGGGACCTGCAAGGTCTCCTACACCTCGGGCAGCACCGGCCAACCCAAGGGCGTGTGCCTGAGCGCGCAGGGCCTGGCCGATACCGCCCTCGCGATACACGAGCGCTTGCGTGATTTGCCGCTGCAGCGGCATCTGGCGGTGTTGCCGCTGGCGCTGTTGCTGGAGAACGTGGCTGGCATCCATGTGCCCCTGCTGCGCGGTGCGACGGTGGACCTGCCCGGGCTGGCGCGGCTCGGATGGCAAGGCATCGGTCGTCTGAACCCGGCCGGCTTGCAGGCCTGTGCCGATCAGGCGCAGGCGCACAGCGTGATTCTCGTGCCGGAGCTGCTCAAGGCGTGGTCCGCGTACCTGGCCCACACCGGCCAGCGCGCGCCCGACTCGCTGCGCTATGTGGCCGTCGGGGGCGCGCGCCTGCAGTGGCCCTCGCTGGTGCAGGCCCGCGCGCTCGGATTGCCGGCCTACCAGGGCTACGGCATGACCGAGTGCGGCTCGGTCGTGAGTCTGAACCGGCCGCAGGACGATGGCGACGATGTCGGCCGGCCGCTGGGGCACGTGCGGATCCGCGTCGACGACGGTGAGGTTCGCATCGCCACCCGTGCCTTTCTGGGTTACCTGGGCGACGAGGGCCCGGCCCACGACGAACTGGCCACCGGAGATCTGGGCCAGTGGGGCGAGAACGGCCACCTGCAGCTGTCGGGCCGGCGCAAGAACCTGATCATCAACTCCTTCGGCCGCAACATCGCCCCGGAGTGGGTCGAGTCGGCGCTGCTGGCCCAGACCGCGATTGCCCAGGCGGTGGTGTACGGGGAGGGGCGGGCCCACCTGTCGGCGTTGCTGGTGCCCCTGCCTGGCGCCAGCAACGAGCGCCTGGCACAGGCGGTGCAGGCCGCGAACGCCGCCTTGCCCGAGTACGCCCAGGTCCAACGCTACGACCTGGTGGAGCCCTTCACCCTGTCTAGCGGTACGGCCACGGGCAACGGACGGCCCGTGCGCGCCGCGATCTTCGAGCGCCATGCGGCGCTTCTCAACGCCGAATCCTGAAGGAAGGAAAACACCATGACCGCTTTCGAGCGCCTCGCGGCGCAGACGGCACAGGCTCGCGCGGGCCTGCTGTCGGCCCCCATCATCCAGCAGTGCCTGCAGGGACAGGTGTCCCTGGACAGCTACCGTGCCTTCCTGACCCAGGCCTACCACCACGTGCGGCACACCGTGCCCCTGCTGATGCTGCTGGGGGGGCGCCTGCCCGAGCGCCTGGCCTGGTTGAGGACCGAGGTGGCGGAGTACATCGAAGAGGAGATCGGCCACGAGGAATGGATCCTCAATGACCTCGCCGCCACCGGAGCCGATGCCGAGGCGGTGCGCCACGGGCGGCCCGACCTGCCTGCCGAGCTGATGGTGGCCTATGCCTACGACACGATCCAGCGCGGGAATCCCGCAGCCTTTTTCGGGATGGTCTTCGTGCTCGAGGGCACCAGCGTCGCCCTGGCGCTAACGGCCGCCGACAGGATTCAGACCGCGCTGGGCCTGCCCCACCAGGCGTTCTCTTACCTGCGTTCGCACGGCACCCTGGACCAGGAGCACACCCAGCATCTGGCCGGCTTGATCAACCGCATGGACCCTTCGGATGTCGATGCGGTGATCCACGCCGCCCAGGTGTTTTTCCGCCTGTACGGCGACATCTTCCGGGCCCTGCCGGTGCAAGAGGAGGCCCTATGCAACTGAGCGGCGCCCGCGTCCTTCTGACCGGTGCCAGCGGCGGCTTGGGGCAGGCGCTGGCGGAGCAGCTCGCGGCCGCGGGCGCGTCCGTGCTGCTGGCCGGTACCCGGCAGCCCACCCTGCTGGCCCTGCGGGCCCGCCTGCCAGGCCAGCACGCGGTGGTGGCGGCGGACCTCACGCAGCCGGACGGCCTGGCCGCGGTGTGCCAGGCCGCCCGCGACTTCGGGGTGAATGTCCTGATCAACAACGCCGGCCTGTCCAGTTTCGGGATGCTGGACCGCCAGGACCCCGACGATCTGGACCGTGTGCTGCAGACGAACCTGATCGCCCCCATCCGACTGATCCACGCGCTCTTGCCGATGCTCCAGCAGCAGGGCGACAGCGCGATTGTCAACATCGGATCGGTCTTCGGCAGTCTGCCGTTTCCGGGCTTTGCCGCGTACTCGAGCGCCAAGGCGGGATTGCGCGGCTTCTCGCAGGCGCTGCGCCGTGAGCTGGCCGACGCCAGTCTGCAGGTGATCTATGTCGCGCCCCGGGCCATCGACACGGCCTTCAACACGCCTGCGGTCCAGGCCCTGAACCGGGCGCTGGGCAACCGGGCCGATCCGCCCGAGGCGGTGGCGGCCCAGGTGCTGCGCGCACTGCAGACCCGACGTGCCGAGACCTGCCTGGGATTCCCCGAGCGCCTGTTTGCCTGGATCAATGGCCTGGCGCCGCGCGTGATCGACCGCGCCCTGGCCGCCAAGCTGCCCACCATCAAGCAACACGCCAAGCAACCCTGATATCCAAGGAGATCCATCCATGAAACTGCTCACGACACTTCTTCTCGGCCTCGCCCTGTCGGCGGCCTCCTGGGCCGGTGCGGCCGACGATATGATCAAGCCCATCCAGGACGAGTGGGCCACGATCAAGTACCGCCAGAGCGAGAAGCAACAGGCGGCCGCCTACCGCGCCTTGGCACAGAAGACCCACCGCCTGGTGGAGGCCAACCCGAACTCGGCGGAGGCGCTGATCTGGGAAGGGATCGTTCTGTCCAGTGAGGCCGGCGCCAGCGGCGGCCTGGGGGCCCTGGGCCTGGCGAAGGAGGCCAAGCGCTTGCTCGAGGAAAGCATCAAGTTGGACGAACAGGCCCTGCAGGGTTCCGCCTACACGAGCCTGGGAGCGCTCTACGCGAAGGTGCCTCGGTGGCCGATCGGCTTTGGCGACAAGAAGAAGGCCGAAGACCTCCTCAAGCGGGGCCTGAGCATCAACCCCAAAGGCATAGACCCGAACTTCTTCTACGGCGAGTTCCTGCTGGAAGAAGGCCGCGGCGCCGAGGCCCGCCAGTATCTTGAGGTGGCTCTGCGCGCACCCGCCCGGCCTGGGCGTGAGCTGGCCGATCTGGGTCGCCGCCAGGAGACCCAGGCGCTGCTGGCCCGGCTCAAGGACTGAGGACGGTGAGGATCCTGCTGGCCGAAGACGATGCCCTGTTGGGCGACGGCATTCGCGCCGGCCTGAAGCTCGCGAACTACGCGGTGGACTGGGTGCAGGACGGCCGGCTTGCGGACGCCGCGCTGCGAGACCATGCCTACGACGCCTGTGTCCTCGATCTGGGCCTGCCCGCGCTGGATGGCTTGCAGGTCCTGCGTGCCTTGCGGGACCGGGGTAGCGCGATGCCGGTGCTCATACTCACGGCGCGGGGCAGCAGCGCGCAGAAGGTGACGGGCCTGGACCTGGGGGCCGATGACTACCTGGTCAAGCCCTTTGACCTGGACGAGCTGCACGCGCGCCTGCGGGCGCTGTTGCGCCGCGCTGCGGGGCAGGCCAGCCCGAAACTCAAGCACGGCGCGCTCACGCTCGATCCGGCCAGCAAGGAGGTCATGCTGCGCGGCCAGCCGGTGGCTCTGTCGGCCCGCGAGTTTGCGCTGCTGCAGGACCTGATGACCCACCCGACCCACGTGCGCTCCCGCGACCAGCTCGAGGAGAGCCTGTACGCCTGGGGCGAGGAGGCGGGCAGCAACACGGTGGAGGTCTACATCCACCACCTGCGCAAAAAGCTCGGTGCGCATGCCATCCAGACCCTGCGGGGTCTGGGCTATCAGCTGGGGGCTATCACTTGACGACGGCGCGGATCGGCGGGTCCCTGCGTTGGCGGCTGCTGCGTGCCGCCAGCGTGGCCTCGATTCTCGTGATCGTCGTGACCGGTCTAATCGGTTACTTCATGGCCAGCCATGAGGCCGAGGAGCTCATGGACGGCCACCTGGCCCAGGAGGCGCGCCTGCTGATGGCCCTCACCCGCAGCCGCGACCTGAACCTGGAGGACCTGCGTCAGCAGCTCCAGTACATCGAAACCGAGCCGCGCGACAGCTACGAGCCCAAGATCGAGTTTCAGATCGGCGACGCCAGCGGCACCATCCTGCTGCGGTCCGAGGGCGCGCCGCGCATCCCGGTACTGGGCGCCGTGGGGTATTCGGAGATCGAGCGCGAGGGCGTCGCGTGGCGGATCTTCAATCTCAGCGCGCCCGAACTGCCCTATCGCGTGCAGGTGGCCCAGACGCTGCAGATCCGCGAGAGGGTGGCTGTCGAGGTGGCCACCCAGGTGGTCTGGCCGCTGGCGATCATCCTGCCGGCGCTGATCCTGCTGCTGTATTACGCCGTTCGGCGAGGCCTGCTGCCGCTGGAGGAGCTCGCTGCCGAGGTGAGTCGCTTCACGCCTGACAGCATCCAGCCGCTCTCCGACGACCGCGCCCCTCAGGAGGCCCGGCCCCTGGTGCTGGCCATCAACCGCCTGCTGGCCCGCCTGACGGTGACCCTGGAGGGCGAGCGCCGGTTCACGGCGGACGCGGCGCACGAGTTGCGCACGCCGCTGGCGGCCTTGAAGGTGCACAGCGAAGTGGCCTTGGCCAGTGAAGAACCCGAGGTGCGCGAGCATGCCCTGCGCCAGGTCCGGCGCGGCGTGAACCGGGCCGGTCATCTCGTGGAGCAGCTCCTGCGCCTGGCGCGCCTGGACCCCCTGGCCGGCCTGCCCCAGCCGCGCCGATTCGACCTCGTGCAGTGCGTGCGGGAGGAGGCGGCGCACGACGGCGGCCAAGGCTTGTCCAGCGACCCCGCGCTGGTGTACGAGTGGCCGGACACTGCCCTGACGATCACCGGCGATCCCGCGCTGGTGGGCATCGTGCTGCGCAACCTGCTGGACAACGCCCAACGCTATTCCCCTGCCGGCACTGCGGTGACCGTACGGCTCTATGCCCAGGCGGGGTCCGCCGTCCTGGAGGTGCTGGATCGGGGGCCGGGCGTCACCGACGACGAGTTGCGCCGGCTGACCGAGCGGTTTTTCCGGGGGAGCAGTCCCGGTGCCGAGGGCAGCGGCCTGGGCCTGGCCATCGTGCGACGCATCGCCGAGTTGCACGGGGCCGAGCTCTCGATCGCCAACCGCGAAGGCGGTGGCCTGCGGGCCCGGCTGGTGTTCCCGGCCGCTTGAGCCGCGGTCAGCCTTTCACGGTGACCGACCCCACCACCCGCAGCACTTCCTCGCCATAGGCTTCGAGCTTCTTGGCGCCGATGCCGCTCACGCTGCCCAGATCGTCCAGGCTCTGCGGGTCCAGGGCCGCGATCGCGGCCAGCGTGGCGTCGTGGAAGATCACGTAGGCGGGTAGGTTGTGTTCGCGCGCGACCTCGGCGCGCCAGGCCTTGAGCGCCGCGTAGCGCGCCTGGCCGGCGTCGGTCAGGCCCGCGGCGACCGCCGCCGCGGCGGGCTTGGCGGATGGCGTGCGGCGGCTGCGCGTGGCGGGTGTGGCCACGGCTTCGCGCAGCATCACGGTCTGCTCGCCGCGCAGCACCGCGCGTGAGCCTTCGGTCAGGCGCAGCGTGTTGTAGGCCTGCGCATCGACCGCCACCGCACCGATCGCGATCAGCTGGCGCAGCACGCCGCGCAGCTGCGC